>CAZQWP010000028.1:0-11027 GCA_964597005.1 uncultured Methanosarcinales archaeon
TTCAATTCAAGAAGCACTCCTAAAATCGTACTAAGACCAAAACAATGTATTGATATTGTTTTACATAGGCTGAATAGTTACCTATATTGTAACTATTCAGCCTACAAAAACCAGTTGATTGATATTGATTTTGACGAAACATAGTTGTTTGATTTTTTACGGATTAAAAAGAACAAAACGCAATCATTCGCCAACAATTATAGAAAATTTATTCACAGAAATTTTCTCATTAAATCTTTGTGCCGATGGTTATTAATAGTGTTTTGCATAGGCTGAATAGTTACCTATATTTTACACATTGCACAAAATGATACTGAAATGAATATACAGAATGGCTCCCCTTGTTAAGATTGTGTTGCATAGTTAATATTATTTTCATATAACTATAAATATATTATCTTTCAATGTTGTATGCGGATAGTACGCCTTTCATCCCCCATCTTACGAAAGGGAATTTCTCGGCTAAAAGTTAAATCGACCGAATGGAGATTTTTCTCGTACTTTGTAGATGGTCACTGAATCCATGTACACTGGTTCAAAAAGTTCCTGGTCCTCGAATTTATCAAGCCCTCTTGAACTGTATAATTCCCGTTCCAGATCACCTACATATACATAACTGATGTTGTATTTTTCAAGAAGCTTCATGGTCTCTTCCATGTCAGAAATCCCGTAAATGGTTTCCACATCCCTGCGGCGCTCTTCAATGACCCCGGAATCGCCGCGCCAGACCAGTTCATGGCTTGTCCAGCCGATGACAGTTGGAAGCCCGGTGTTCGCGGAGACGCGCGATCCGAACGAATAACTCCTGCCCGGTGCTTCAAGGACCACCGGTGAGTCACTGATATTCCAGAGCCACTGTATGGCGTAATAATCCCCGATGTTCCTGCTCTTCATGTGATCCATGCCATCGAGCGTAAGGTCTGCTTCGAAACCCCGGGTTTTTGTTATGGTTGATGCAACCGGAAATACTGCACACAGGACGATCAGTACCACTGCAATCCCTGCCCATATCCTGTACCTGTTACCACTGTGCAATATCCCACTTTTTTGCAAGGTGATCTGATAGTATGCATAAAATGCAGCTATTGACCACATAATCCAGATCTGCATGTAGAACTTGAAGACCGTGTTCATACGCTCAAGCGGAGAATGGTATGCGTCCCTGATAAACACCAGCTCGCATAGTAAGGAGAGTCCGGCACCTGCTGCACAGAGTATTGCAACAAAACCGGACGGTGTCCTGTTAAACCGTTCTTTGAAATAGGAAAAAAACGCCAGTAAGAACAGTGGAATAAGAACTATCATTAACGGAAATGAAAGCAGGTAGGACAGCAGGAGCAGAGCAATGATCCCTGAAAAATACACAGCTTTTTGCTTGTTGTCAATTTTCAGATCCTGAAGGAACAATGAATACAGCAGGAACAGGAACAATCCAAACAGTATTATAAACTGTTTAATGTCCGTTCGCATTGTTTCAGTTACAAACCCAATTCCAGATACACCGACTGGATGAAATGAGAGATAAAACGGCAGGTACAGTATAATACTCGCCACAAAGATCGAACCACCTGTTTTTAGAATATCTGCCAACCAGCCGGAACCCCGTGATGAACGTTCACGGTATTGGACTGCAAAGAGCACTGTAAACATGATAGCAAGGTAGGTTGGATAATCCCATGTGTTGGCAGAGATCAGAAAACCAAGACACAGGGCAAATGCGACAAATCCAACCGCGTTTTCAAAGACACCGAACCCTCGCTTTTCCGAGAGGTACAGGTTCAATAGCAGTACAACTACAAGCAGTTGGAGAGGTATTGCGATCATATGGGCATGCAGGTCTCCATGAATAAAACTGAAATATGGAAATTCGTTTATCGTGTTCGAGATAACCCTTGAACTGCTCCAATAATAGGCAGTTGTTGAAGGCTGGTGAAGTATGTATGAGGATACGAATTGTATCGCACCCTGGATGTTTCCAAGTACCGCAATAAAAATAGCGGCAAAAGTACTGTATTTGATATTTCTGGTTAGGTTGTACCCTATCCCGTAAGATACGCTGATGGTAAGTGCAAAGATCAGGGCTACTGCGAGATTGAAAGCAACAGATGGAACGACACCTGTGATTTTGGTGAGCACCGCCACTGCCAGATATCCTAAGTAGTAATAAAAATCAAGCACTTCCCCGGCAAACCATGGGTCGAGTGGCGGAAATGCGGTACTATGCAGGATACTGTTCAAGAAAGCAAAATCCATGAACTTCTCCTGTCCATATATCGCAGGGGTAGCAGATCGCACTATCAGGAAAAAGATGAAAGCGACCAAGAATACAAGTTCGTTTGTGATGACTGTTTTTTTATCGATCACAGGTACTTTGTACTGTTTTTGCACTGCCGCCGATATTCCGGCCAGTAACAGAAGCGAAATAAAGACTGTGGATCTGCTGAAGGGCAGAAGGTATGAGAGCATCCATGTAAGATACGTTACCAATACGACCCCTAATATCTTTGATATGGAATATCCCCTGTCATGAAGCCGCCCGGCTACAACCCCTGCTATGGGAAGTATGATCATTCCGATAATTTCAATTGCAAGCCACCACAAGAATACATCTGCAAGATGGGTCATCATACTCACTTAAGTTTTAGTATTCTTCCTGAGTAACGATCGGATTTGGTTTCTCAATGGTAAGCACGTCACCCCATTTCATCCCAAAACTGGACAGTGCAAACCCGCCTCCGACAAGTGTGACCGAATTTTTGATCATGTGGTCGATCACGGCTGCAGTGAAACCGATAACCGGGTCGATCCCGCCAAGAGCGAACACCGTGGTTAGTGTTGCTTCATAAGTGCCGATCGCACCGGGTGTGATCGGGAACATTTTTGCTATATTCCCGATTGCAATTGCAAGAAAGACAAGTGCAAGCATGGAACCAGAGGTAATGTCCACCGTCGGGAATGCACTCAGGACTGTATAGCATGTTGCGATGTCCACGGACCAGACCAAAAGGGATGTGACCAACACCACTGCAAAAGATGCCGGTTTTACTGAAACCACACCGATCTCGTGCACGAACTGTGCCGCAATATCCACGACTTTATCGGTGTAATCACCTGACCTGCTAAAACGATATAAAAAACCCCTTATACGTTTAGAGCCGTCCCTGCTAAGTGATAGTCCGAAGAGTACCGCGAAAAAGAGCAAAATTAGACCGGTTGAGAGGTATATCATGTTGGTGACCCATGAATCCAGTTGGATATCTGTAGCTGCTATTGATGCGGAAAAAGCCCCTATGGATGTTATTGCGACAATATCGAACACCCTCTCCACGGTCACAGATGAAAAGCCGGTTGTGAGAGGCATGTTCCTGCCCTGCTTCAGTATATACGCTCTTGTGATGTCACCAATACGTGCCGGCAACACGACATTGGCTGACTGGCTGATAAAGATCGTTCCGGTCAGGAAACCGAGAGGCTGGGGATATCCTAGCCTTGAAAGTATCTGCTGATACCTGGCACCCCTAAACGGCCATGAAAAAAGGTACACGAAAGCTGCAAATATGAGTGTTCCAATAGATGCTGTTTTTGCACTTTCTATGATGTCCTGCGTACCAAGGACCGTGGAGATGAGGGCAAGAAGGATAATAGAAAGAACCGATGTTATAATGGTTTTTTTCCTGCGACCGAGGGCGGGTAAAACATGCAGTTGCCACCAGAGACGAAGTATCTGTGAACCCATGCCGATAACGTCTTTGACAAGGTCGACCTTCGTTGCACCGCCGTGGCGCCATATGACAGGAAACTCTTTAACCTTATACCCGGCATGCTGGGCACGCACAAGAAGTTCGGTATCCCAGAACCAGTGTTCATCTTCAACAGAGTCCATTAGCTCAAAAAGCGATTCACGCTTAAATCCCTTGAAACCGCACTGGTGATCGTATAATTCTGACCGCAGGAAGTTTCGCGTTAAGAAGTTGAAGCCTTTACTTGCAATCCCTCTTTTCAGGGGACGTTTTACATCGCTTGTGGGCATCATGCGGGAGCCAGTGGAAAAATCATAGCCTTCGTACCGTATGGCATCGATGAGTTCGCTCAGGTGCTTCATATCGGTTGCAAGGTCAACATCGATGTAGCAGAGGATATCACCAGACGCAAACTTAAATGCCCTGTTAAGCGCCCTCCCGCGTCCCTGCCGTGCATCCGAATGAAGATGTTTGACGTATTCATGTGTGTCTGCAAGTTCAGCAGCTATTCTATCGGTACCGTCGGTGCTACCGTCCTCTGCAATGATTATCTCGAAGGATGACGTGATCTCCTGCAGGGTGCTTGCTGTGATTGCCACAGTTTCACGTATACGTTTGGCTTCGTTGTATGCGGGTAAGATTACTGAAACTTCTGTTATGAGATGACCTCAGGGGGTTTTTATGTGACATGGGTATATAATACTTGTTGAGTTGATCGTATCTCCAAAAAACGTTATGATTTCCTTCCGATTCAACATCCAATGCGGCAATTAAATTTTGGTTTGATGGTTGTGTCACAGATAGACCGCAGGAATGGATCGCGTCCGGGGTTTTGGGGGAGGGGGGAACGGACGACGCAGTAATGAGTTATTACTCGCCCAACACATTAAACATCCCGTTGAAATGTGAGTCAAATGTGATGATATTATCGATATTATCTCGCTGCATCACTGCCATTGTTGTTGCGTCAGTGAAACTAATCCGCTTGTCGAACAACATAAAAAATATCGTTGTTGCCTGCTCTAAAATACTTGCATCAATGATTATCATCTCGATCCTTGGTGATGATATCACATTTGAGATGTCGGTTGCAATATTTTTGTTTCCGGTTCGTACAACTGCAAGGGTGAGTGCTTCATCGTAGATGTAATCTGTTGTGTATATGGTTGAGAACTCGCCTTTTAGTGCACGGCGTAATAACCTGTCCGCTTTTTCGTGGTGCACATCTTTTGTGTTCCTGTAAGCCATGAAGGCTTCGGTGTCAATCAATACTGCCATCTATTTCTCCTCATTCATACAGGTATTCATCTACCTTTGAAGCATCGGTCTTAACACCCCAATCGAGGGGCTCACTCCATGCCGGATCATCCTCTAGAGCAGGTGTTTTCCTGGCCTTATCCACATATTCAGGCTTGAGTTCTGGCTCGAGGATTTCCTCTTCATACTGCAATGCCATCAATTCAATAGCAGAACTTTTGTTTTTCAAGTCATATTTAGCCTTAAGGATATTCAATACCCTGTTAGTATGTTCGTCAATATTTATAATAGCCTGAACCATGTACATCACCATAATGCCATATTAATATCATGTTAATATATATCTTCCCATCCCAACAGAACCACGTTAAGGTCCACAGGACAAAGGAGTTAATTGAATTCCTTAAACCTGTAGACCGTAAATGACGTAAAAAAGCAATCCTTAAATAATTTTGACATAGTCCCCCCCCAAAATCCAAAACTATATCATCATTTTGAACCAACTATATCGCATGACCCTTGAACCGGTGCACATCAAAGCGATATCAAACCTTGCATCACGTATCGATTTTTCACTCAAGGATAACAAAACGGAGAAAGCGTCCGATCTTCTGAACCTTCTGCAAGAACTGAAGCACGACGGGAAAGTAGTGCTCAAGTCCATAGGAAAAGTGAACCGGGGTAAAGTGGATGTCAACCGGATGTCACAGGCACAGGACCCCTTCGATGTTACCTATTCATGCGATAGCGGCAGCACGAATCCCATCTCTTTTGACAGTGGGCTGTATGTGGATTTCTGCCACTGTGTAATCGCCTCCACCCCAACAGACCTTGAACTGCATAGGAAACGGACCATCGTATCTGCCACCTATTCACCAAGCAGCAGGGTGACCATCAACACCACCAGCGGCTGGGAGATGTTCGATGAAGGTGCAGGTCGGACAAAGATCATAAGAATCAAGCCCGGGCTGCTGCGTAAACGGATCAAACGGATGGTACATGACATTTCGCTGTACCTTGCAGAATCAGAACATATGCTTTGGATGCTCGATGAACTTGGCACAGACAGGTTCTTTATCATGGATGGTCCGATCTATCCGAAACAGTTGATGTACTGGATGGTCGTTGAATCCGACGATATCCAGATCCGGTATGACCCCAACGCAAAAAAGATACTTCAGAACTACATAGATATCATGGACTACCATATTGAAAAAAAGCTACCAATCATGGGTTTTGTTAAAAACCCTGAAGACATGCAGATCATGCACACCATCAAGAAACAGGGTGGGAGACCGGATCTGCCCTGGGTTCTGGACGCCCAGTTTTTCAAGAACGTATTATCCCCGGACAGGTTAGGAAAAAAAAGCAACAGGTATATCACATACACCAACTGGTTCATGCAGCCAAACCAGTTTTATGAAAGGATGCTAAACAGAACATCCCCGCTTGTTGAGGAATCCCTTGACCACAAGTTCCAGCAGGAAGATTACTCACTCACCTTTTTCATGGTCTTTGTACCTTCAATGGATGTTGTTTTTAAGATAGAATCACCCTACGGGATCACTAAGAACGAAGAGATGAGAAATATGATCACAAGGAAAATACTCTATGACATCTCGGTAAGCGGGGTGCCTAAAACGCTGGCAAAAGCAGATTCAGTGGCGAAGATACGGCTATCTGAGCGGCGCCAGATCATAGACCAGTTCAAAAGCTTGAAAGTGGATACAAGATATAACGATGTACGATGGGGTGACACAGATGATTAAAGATGAGGATATACTTGCCTATGCATCCGAAGAGCCGGGAGAATCAGCCCTGCCTGCCGGAGAAAATGTGCCCGAAAAGCACGGGTTCGAGGAATACGACATACAGGACACAGGCACTCCGGCAAGTGGCAGCTCAGATAATGCCTTTGGGATTATCACAACAGGTATCGAACCGCTGGAGATAACCGAATCCAGTGCAAGGCTTACGGGATACATCACCGCTTCTAAGCGGCAGGATGTCAGGCTTGGCACCTATGTGATCGTACCTTACGGGGATGAGGACCTCTTTGCACGCATCTGGAAACTGCAGTATTTGCAGGAATTTGAAGTGGATGATGCAACAGAGATACACTCGCAGAGAATGCTAAGATCCAACACCACAGAGGAAGTGGACTACAAGTTCCTTGCGTTTCTCGACCCAATCTGCATCCTGTATAACCAGAAAAGCGATACTGGAGTGAAACTTACGCGCAGGATGGGAGACAGAATCCCACGCCCGAACACTCCAATTCTGCCGGTCACCGACAAGACCAAAATCCAGACCGGACTCAATATTCCGAAAGAAGGTATCTTCCTCGGACACCTGAGTGTTGGGGGCGAGCTGGTAAAAACGCATGCAATGCCACCCACCGTGCCGTATTATCTCAGGAACGACTATTCCCTGGGTGACCCGCTGGTATTCAGGCACTTACTGGTATGCGGAAGTACCGGAACCGGGAAAACATTCCTGACAAAGAATATACTCCGCCAGTTCATGAACACTGACAACAGGTACAATCTTCGGGGTGCAACTGCCCGGAAAAATCCATGCCTCGTCATCATGGACCCGCAGGACGAGTATTCGCAGCTTTTTGAAGATAATCCTGAACTGAACCCTTCCGATGAATATAATTTAAAATCGGAAATGGTGGATTTCGGTCGCTGTGCCGGTACAAAGACATTTGTTGCAAAAATAGAAGGACATGGATATAACGGGAAATCCCGAGCACAGCAGGTGGAGTTCACCATTCCCTTTGAACTGGTTAGAAATAACTCATGGCTTATTGCAGCAGCAGGACTGACCGAACTCCAGTATATCGCACTTGACATCCTTCTTGACGACTATTTCAAGGGAAGCGGCAGCCACACATACCAGGAATTTATCCAACACATAGATGATGCCGGTACAAGGGCAACTTATGTGGACAGCGGGAAGATCCATGAAGCCTCTTATGACGGTATTGTTCGAAGGGTCAAAAACCGTGCCTATGAAGCTGTCTTTGACCAGGCTGCAAGACCAATAACTGATATTCTGGACGAGGTGTTCAAAGCCGGACAGGTGAGCGTATTCCCAACAGAGTATATCAACTCGTCACGCATCCGCGACCTTATCGTACTAACACTGATGACCCTTGTCGTGGATAACAAATTGAGCACGTCGGGGGATGCGGCTGTGAAGAAGACACCTATCATACTCGGTTTGGATGAAGCGCACAGGTATCTTTCAAAAGCATCAGGTGAACATTCACGGAGAATTATCTCAAAGTTTGCAGACGCTGCAAGACAGGGGAGAAAGGAAGGTCTTGGACTGTTCCTGATCACACAGGACCCACAGGACATTGATGATACGGTGTTCAAACAAGTCAACAGCCGGATAGTCCTGAACCTCACAAACGATGCTGCGATCAGTTCCCTCAAGATCCCGAAGGAATATGAGAAACGGATACCGTACCTGAAAAAAGGGCAGATGATCGTTCACAGCCCGGATAACAGTGATATGGTGGAGATTATCGGGCTTTCAAAATGTGTGGTCAAGCATGAGTGAGCGGCTTTCCGCTCCTTTTTATCTCCCGGGCCACCACCTGCTCAGCAAAGACATTCAGAAGGTCCATCATCTTCTCATACTGTGCGGTTTCGATATGTGAGTATCTTATAGGCTTTTTGTGACTCTTTGTCGCCTTTTTGAGCTTACTGTATAGCTCCTTGGAACGCGAGGTCATCGTCTCATCGTTTGTACCTTCAATAAGTATCACACCACCTGCACCATGCTCAAAAGCATGGTTCACGATGTCCACATCCACTATATGAATTGAAGGAACCTGAACAAACCTGATAAGCGTCGAATAACTGCCATGATTAACCCCTATAAGATCGGCAGCCGCATATGCCGCAGGTTCAATATACACGATCACACCCATACCTACTGCAAGAATTCCCTCTACCTGTGCCTTTAACTGCTCACGCGTATGATTTGCAATCGCTATCGCTTTTTGTGGGCATACTGCCGCACAGATTCCGCATCCTTTACAGGAAAGTGGAGCAAGTAGAGGTCTTCCATTCTCCATTGAAAGTGCATCATACGGGCACTCCACCACAAACGTACCGCATCCATCGCAACTATCCTTGACTATTGGTTTCTCTGGTGATATCGAGATTACACCCGTAGCAAGGAACCGTGATGCCTTCTGTGCCGCACTGATTGCCTCTGTCACCGAATCATGGATATCCTTTGGTCCAACTGCACAACCTGCCACAAACACACCCGGATTTAGGGTACTGACTGGACCGATTTTAACGTGCTTCTCTTCAATAAAACCGTCACTGCCAACAGGTACACCCAGCTGGCCCGCAAGTTCACCTGAACCTTTCGATGGATTCAGAGAAGTGCACAGTACAACCATATCAAAATCGTCACACCCTATTTTCCCGAGTAATGTATCCTCATAATGCACCTGCAGCGTCCCATGATCAATTGGATTGACCTTGGACACGCGCCCGCGGATAAAGTTCACTCCCACCTCCTGTGCATGGAGATAGAACTCTTCCATTCGCCTGCCTGCTGAACGCATATCGATGTAGAAAATGGTCACATCCGCATTCCTATTCATCTTAAGCACTAACTGTGCCTGCTTCTGTGAATACATGCAACACACCTTTGAACAATGTTTGTTCCCACGGTTGATGTCGCGTGACCCCACACACAACACAAAAGCAACCTTCTGCGGCATCTTGCCGTCAGATTTTTGTAAACGCATACTTGTCCTGCTCTTAGCAGAGATCATCTCCTCAAACTCGGTCGCTGTTATTATATCAGGGTGTTTAACGTAATTGTATTCCTCAATAATAGATGGATCTATTGGCTCAAAACCTGTCGTGATAACCACCGCACCAACATTGACCTTGATGTCTTCTCCCTCATCATCAAGTTTGACTGCACCTATTGAACATACCTTTTCACAAAGACCGCATTTTACACATTTTTCCATATCAATAAAATACGCCTGTGGAATAGCCTGCGCAAACGGTAATATGATCGCATTTTTTGGACATTTGTCGGCACACCTGCCGCATGAGATACATGCATCAACATCCACATACCGGGGTGAGCGGTGCAGTGTCACTTCAAAGTCACCAGCATTACCCTCCACCGATGCGACCTCGGTTTGGGTATAAAGAGTGATGTTCGGGTGATTGAACACCTCCACCATCTTGGGAGTAAGGGTACACTGCGAGCAATCAAACGTCGGGAACGTCTTTGAAATACCGATCATATGACCTCCGATATACCTTTCCTTGTCGATCAGAATAACCTGCCTATCATCCGCCATCTCAAGTGCTGTCGTAATTCCTGCAATACCACCACCAACGACCAGCACGTAGTCTTTAAGCTCCTTTGTTATAGGTTCAAGCGGCTCAAGACTCCTCATTCGAGAAAACGCACCTTTGACAAGCCCCATCGCTTTTCTGGTAGCCCCTTCACGGTCCTGATGCACCCACGAACACTGCTCGCGGATGTTTGTTATCTCAAGAAGCATGGGGTTAATACCAGCTTTTTCAACCATGGAGCGGAATGTCTCAAGATGGAGTTTTGGAGAACATGACCCGATTACAACCCTCTCGACCTTCCCTGCCTCAATATCGCTTTTTATCTGATCCTGCCCGGCACTGCTGCAGAGATAATCCTGGACATTTGTATATTCAACACCTTCAATATGGGATAATTCATCCGCAATATCGTCGACATCAACAATATCTGAGATGTTGCCACCACACCTGCAGAGATATACACCAATTTTTTCACAACTCAAGTTTTCACCATTTCAGTCTTCAGTAAGCTTTTTGAGTTTCTCGATAAACTCGTTGTTCTTGATCTTATTCAGGTCAATACCAACTTCCTCCGGCGAAAAACCAAGTGCAAGCCCTAGAAGTTGAGAATAATGCAAAACCGGGATACTGTAGTCAATTCCAAGTTTATCCTTGATCTCCACCTGTCCCCCGTCAA
>CAZQWP010000029.1:0-11003 GCA_964597005.1 uncultured Methanosarcinales archaeon
ACAACTGCATCTGTTCATGATAGTCAAGTTGATCTAACAAAACCCGGTGAAGTGGTATACAAGGATAAAGGATATTTTGGTGTGATCTCAAAGGGATTTAATGCCACTATGAAAAGGTCTGTAAGAGGCCATCCTATTGGTATCAGAGACATTTTACGTAATAAACGGATTAGCAGAAAGAGAGCACCCGGAGAAAGACATTATGCAGTGATTAAAAACGTGTTCAAGTCAGGACATACTATGGTTACAAAGGTCTCGAGGGTTGCCGTAAAAATGGTATTTGCTTCATTCGCATTCAATTTATTCCAGCTTAAAACTCTCAAAAAACAAGGGATAGTATAGCGTTAGCTATCTAAAAAAACTAAAAAAATGCAGGAATGTGAAGAAAGAGTTAATAAATTAAACGCCAATATTCACGAATAGTTCAGAATTCTTCAGAATTCAAGCAAAATTAGAAGTTAATCTAAATTCTCTTTATCATAATCATGATTCTCACCGTGAATTAACGCTGTTAACATGATTAGAAAAACTTAAAAACTGTAATATACTTTCAATCTGTGGAAACAGACAAAATTTGTTTAATTATGTGAATGATAGGAGTGTTCGGTACGAAAAACGTCTACAACTATATTCTGGTTGTTTTTGTTTTCTTGATTTTCTCATCTGCGGTTCATTTAGCTGAAGCTGCAACCATCACCGTACCTGATCAATATCCAACTATCCAGCAGGCAATCAACAATGCAACTGAAGACGATATTATCATCGTCATCGGTGGACCTTATGAGGAAAATATTACTGTAAATACGCGACTGAACATTACGGGATCCGGAATGCCGGAGATTGATGGAGGACGAATTACTTCAGTGAATACTCTCACATTGAATGCCAGTGGAATCCTTTTCAGTGGATTTAATGTTACAAATGGTGGATCGTCGGCTTCAGGGATCGAAATAACAGCAGATGATGTCGAGGTCAACAATTGTACGGTGTGCTTTAACAGGGCTACTGGAATCGAATTAACCGGTGTCAGTGGTGTGGTTCTTCAGGACAATAATATCCGGGATAATTCGGGAGGAAGCAGCTATGGTATTTATCTGTCCTCCTCTACAAACAATACTATCCGGAACAACACTGTCGAGAACAATAATTTATTCAGTCTGGAACTGGACGGTTCTTCCTCCAACATCATAACTAACAACATCTTCAGTTCAGCAGGCTCGGAGGGGGTTGTTTTTTCGGATAGCTCAGAGTTTAATACGTTCTCAAGGAATGTTGTTGAAGAAAGTAGTGAAGGTTTTGGGATAAAGATATATGATTCAGACAGCAACATCTTTCTGGATAACACAATCCTAAACAACAGTCGTGGTGATGTCAATAATGCAGGTGTTTATGTTGATAGAGCCTTAAACCTGACATTCACCAACAACACACTATCCGGCAATAACCTGTATGGTTTTTACCTTTATGATTGTGATGACAGCCAATTCTCAAATAATACGGTAAGGAATACATTAAAGTCAGGTACGTATGGTACAGGATTATACCTTGATTCTTCAAACGGGAATACACTGGAAAACAACACAATTGTTGATAATGAACTTAGAGGACTGTTCTTAGAAAATTCACGATATAATACGCTAACTGGAAATAATATTACAGGGAACCCATATAATTTTGGAGTAACTGTTGATAACACAATCTCGTATTTTGTAAATTATATCGATACTTCAAACGTAGTCGATGGTAAGCCCATCATCTACCTCGTAGATGATATTAACTCTTCAGTGAACGGAAGTTCAAATGCAGGTGCTGTTTATTGTATCAACTGTGACGGGGTTGTAGTTAAAGGATTGACACTGACAAATAATTCCTATGGTATTGTGCTCTACAGTTCCATCAATTCCACGATTCAGCATAACACTGTGACCTCCTGCGAAGAAGGGATATTCCTCATTGCCTCCGACAATAATACAATAACGCAAAATGCTGTAAGCAACAATCAGATTAGCGGGATAAATGTAAGAAGTTCGGACTACAACACTATCTATTCGAATAATTTTACAAATAATTCGAACATTGCTGACTCTTATGGAAAAACTCGATCATGGGGGATAAATGTATCAAGTTCGAACTACAATACAATCTATTTAAATAATTTTGCAAACAATTCATACAATGATCACATTTCCTCTAGTTCGACAACCACATGGCGAAGTCCAATTGAACTGCTCTATTTCTTTGGGGGCGAGCAGAATACCAGCTACCTCGGGAACTACTGGGGTTCATATTCCGGAAATGATACCAATAACGATGGGATAGGGGATACCACCTTCTTAATTACAAATGACAATGACGATGAATACCCGTTGATCACATCAAAAGAATCATATTCTTTCGCAGATAACCAACCACCTGTAGCTGATTTTACATATTCTCCCCTTTTGCCGGATACCGAAGACGTTATAAGTTTCACGGATGCATCCAGTGATATCGACGGTTCGATAGATACCTGGTCATGGGATTTTGGAGATGGTAACACATCCTCCCTGCAGAACCCCACGCATCAGTATAACACTTCCGGTTCCTATGATGTGGTGCTCAATGTTAGCGATAATGACCTGGATAGTGGTAATACTACAACCACTATATTTGTCCCTGCTGCCGGCTCCATGACGATCTATGTACCGGATAACTTCTCAACGATCCAGGAAGCAATCAATGTTTCAAGGAACGGCGACACAGTACTGGTACGCAGTGGTACCTACCAGGAGAATGTGATCGTAAACAGGAGCATATCAGTAATCGGGGAAGGGATCCCACTGCTAAACTCGACTGGTGGTACCGGATTTACAGTAACCTCTGCGACCTGCACCATTGAAGGCTTTAATGTCACAAATGCCAATGATTATGGTTATGCTGGTATGAAGCTGACATCTGACCGGAATATTCTCAGGAACAATATCCTATCTGGAAACTATTATGGCATATATCTTGCCTCATCGGACAATAACACCCTTTTCAACAATAGCTGCTCGAATAACACCAACAGCGGAATTTATCTCTCATCATCCTTAAACAATACCATCTTCAACAACACCTGCAACAACAATTCTGCTTTTGGTGGTGAGGGAGGCCAGGGTTATGGGATATCTCTGCAAGACTCCGGCGGGAATACCCTTTATTTCAATGATCTTGACAACCCGAACCTGAACCTTCCAGGAATGTACTATAATGCTTTTGACAGCAATACATCAGACATCATTAACTACTGGTTCAATTCCACACTTCTGAAAGGTAACCGCTACAATGACTACAGAGGTTCGGATAATAACAGCGATGGTATTGGTGATTCTCCGTATGAGATCGATTATGACAGCGGCGAAGCTGATGTACCCAGTTCCGATCCGTATCCGCTTATGCCCTTTGAACCATTTCCAGAATATCAGCCAATAATAAGCGGTATAAGAACAGGCAATCTTAGCTACAATTCGATAACGATACATTGGAGTATCACCAATGAGATCGTCTCAGATAACCGGGTGCTTTATGGTACCAATGAATCCCTCACAGGGGCTGAATGGTCGATCTGGGATAATTCTACCATTTCCCCACAGATCAACCTCTCGGGATTACTCCAGAATACAACGTACTATTATGCGTGTTATTCCTACAATGAGGATAATAGCTCGGTTTTTGACAACAGCAGTGTCGAGTCTTTTACGACCATACAGCGTCCGAATATGATCATTACAGTAGATGACGATGATGCTGACATTCCGGAACCACCGGCAAACTACTCAAATCTTACTGATGCTCTGAACGCGGCTATCGATGGCGACAACATTCTCGTATATAACGGAACCTACAGGGATAACCATGTTGTAGACAAGAGTCTGAACATCACGGGAATTGGCTGGCCGGTACTGGCAGGAAGCGAATACGAAACACTTTACGATATGGGTGATGTGGTGACTTTAGAATCCGATGGATGCATCCTGCAGGGATTCCGGATCATTGATGCACACTGGCACAACACGACCATATCACGTTCAACAGATGCTGCCTGCATCCGTATCGGTTCTGTGCAGTATAATATTAATCTTGATTCATGGTCATATTCGGATTCAGATAACAATTTGATCAGGAACAATATCCTTGATGACGGGGTCTTTGGTATCTATGTGAACCGGTATTCCACCGACAACCAGATCATCGGTAATCGGTTAAATGACACATATGAAGGAGTCCTTTTTGATTATGCACAGGATAATATTTTTGAAGACAACAATCTCACCAATATAGAACACTATCCTGTCAGCCTGACGAAATTGGATTCCTTTGCCTACGACTATTATCCACCAACGAATAACACGATACGTAACAATACTATCTCAGATGAAGGTTTTAGCTGGGGAATTGAACTCGATGGGGTAAGTGACAACACAATAGTCAACAACACATTATATGGCGAAAATCTGATATTAGTTAAGGGCGACGGGAATTCAATCACCGGTAATTCGGTATTGGGTCCCCATGATTATGATAAAGCCGGGATTCACGTGAATTTTGGAGAAGATAACATTCTTTTGAACAACACGGTCTCTTACCAGAAATTCGGGATTCTTCTCACGCCTTTTACAGAGAATGTGACAATGAGTGGGAACCGGATGGAAAACAACACATACAACTTCGGATTTACGGGAGACTGGTATTATGAAGGCAATACAGCCGCAACGCATACGATAGATACCAGTAACACGGTAGATGGTGATCCGGTCTATTATTTCATAGGTGAGATGGACACTGTTTATTCGTACTCCACACTGAACCCTTCACCCGGATACCTTGCATGCATTGACGGCATCAATATTACAATAAATGATTTCTATCTGGAAAATAATGCCCAGGGTCTGTTCCTTTACAATACCACGGGTTCGTACATTGACGGGGTCACAACACATTCCAATGCAGAATCTGGCATTCTCCTGTATGATTCCGATAACCTTAGGATCAGCAACTCAAACATTGATAGCAATGGGCTGGGTTGTTCAGACGTACGTGCAGCAGGGATTTTCCTTGAGGATACGTCAAGATGCCTGATGGATAACAATACCATAACAGCCAACAGTGAAATCGGAATCAGGATGTGGTACGGATGCCCGGATACCATCGTCAGGGACTGTGAAATATCGAACAACGGCAATCCGGGGGACCCGGGAACCGGAATCGGGATTTATATCAGTGGCAGCTATGCGGACAATGTGACGATCCATTCAAATACGATTTCAAACACCCATGATGACCTTCAGGGTTTCGGTATAAAGAACTGGGCTGAGAATTCAACTATTTACAACAACTATTTCAATAACACGCAGGATGATGCATTTTCCGCTGCGCCGGGAACTGCCTGGAATATAACTCCCACAGCAGGGACAAATATTATCGGATGTCCGTGGATAGCCGGCAATTTCTGGTCAGGTTACACCGGTGAGGATACCGATCATGACGGTCTTGGTGATACGCTGATCCCGTATAATATAAATGGGGAGATCCAGGAAGACGGGGATTACCACCCACTGCTTGACACTTTTATTCCCGATACAACTACCCCGGTTATTGATCTGACCTCCCCGGTCGAAGGTAATACCTACGTTCCCCAGCTTGTATATCTGCGTGTATCATCCCCCGATGACGATACCGCTTTCTGGTGGTACAGCCTCAACAGTAATGAAAATGTCTCATTTACACCAAACACAACGTTAACGGGTCTTCCTGTAGGAGCAAACACCTTACGGGTTTATGTAAATGACACTTCAGGTAATGAGAATTCTACAATGGTAAACTTCACCGTCGTTGAGAACACCACATCTGTGCGCGATAATGACGATGGAGGTGGTGTTAATCATTATTGGATCAACGATGACAATTCCGAAGAAGAACCTGAAATATATGAAGAGATCACCATCATTTCACCTGAAGCCGGAAGGACCATTGAGAGAAACGTGGATCTGAATTATAGCTCACCTATCCCTCTTGCAAGGGTTTATTACAGTGTAGATTACGGAGAGGAACATCGAGCGCAACCCGGAACCACGATCTCAATCAAGAAGCTGGCTCTGGGCGAGCATGTGATCAATGTCAAGGGCGTGGATTATTACGGCAATTCCATCCAGGGGGCAGTTCTCTTTGAAGTCGTCCCCATGGCTATTGGGGAAATACCGATTGCCGGAACACCTGATTATCCTGATGAAGCTGTATTTTCATTCATCGGCAGACCTGTGAATTATACTCTTTCCTTTGAGGCGGAAAATATTGAAGAGGGCGAGGTTTCTGTTTATCTCAACCGTTATCTTGCAGGGGTTTTCGGACAGAACAGTTCAATGGAATCATCTCAGGAACAAGGCGGTTTGGTGTATACTCCGGGAGCGTCCTCAGGATGGAGCACATATACGGTTGGAATCCCGGCAGACCTGATCGCTCCCAATTCGGAAAACCTGCTGTCGTTTATACATGCTACCAACCCGGATTCATCGGGAACCCTGCATTCGTGGGGTGTGAGAAATATAGCCATAGTCCCGGAAACCCCGGTTACTTATCCTGACATCAGGGTATTTACCACTGACAGGGCGATCTCGCCTGGCGAAGAACTGATGACATGGGTTGATATCAGTGGAATAACGGATGATCACCAATGTGAAGCCGAGGTTTACCTGGTGGACCCTGAGGGCAATGTGATCTCTCTCCCGGATAGTGAAGGAACGGTTAAGCCGCTTGACAGTTCATATGTCAAAAACAATCATTACGGACGGTTACCGGGATCATTGACGTTCGATGAGGGTTTCATTCCGGGTACATACCGCCTGGTCGGCAGCCTCACGTCAGAAAGAAGCGGTTCACTTGATTCCCTGTCATCAACAATCATCTATTACAATGACCAGCCGTCGGTCAAGTTGTTCATGAACCGTGAATCTTACTCTCCCGGAATGCCGGTGACAGTTGACATGGCAATCACAAAAGGAGAATATCCTGAAAATGCCTATTCTGTCGTGTTGCTCGAGCGACCCGACAATTCGGAACTGTTCCTGCCTTACAGGACCGAAACGTACTCTTCCCTCCAGTACCAGCCTCTTAAGAGCCACTATATGACAGTCTATGATGAAATGATAACAACTGACTGGGAAGAAGGAATGTATTCTGTGAGAGGTTCCATATTCAATGAAAGTGGATCTGTTCTCAGCAGTGATGTCGTATCTTTCGAAGTGTGCAAAGAAGATGGTGTCATTTCGATCCTGTTCGGAGATTTGGGAAGTTCTCCAATAACATACAGCAGCGTCCGTCTCATCGATGAGATTACTTTTGATACTGCAGCATCAGGTTCGGTAACCGGACCCCATACGTCGGTTGAAGTCGGGGTACCTATCGGAACTTACTGGATCATCGGAGAGGTACGGACAGATGATGGGAAAATTCACAGTATACCGCTGAATACGATTAACAGGGTCGAAGTTTCATCGCCTGAGAAGCGAGTTACCAAGAAGATTTCGTTTTCAATGAATGCTCTGACCATTGTTATGACGGGCGGGGAGGTATTATCATGAGACCAGTTATTGCAGGCATACTGCTGTTGCTGGTTCTGTCAACGCCGGTTCTTGCGGATGCTGCTCCCTGTTCAAAACCCAAAGTCTTTGTTCAGAACGTCTATGAGCACACACACGATCTTACCGCCAACCAGACGAGTGACCTGAGTATTGCATTTGTAGCCTACCTGAAGAATCTGAACCCCAACCTGGAGATTGTCTCAACCCCGGGCATCACCAATTTTTTGGAATCTGAAAAACAAAGGTTGCTTGAGGGTTCCGGAACTGATACCGGAAGCCAGGATACTATCTGTTCAATGGTTAAGGCTGAATACACTGTGTATCTGACTATTGGCAGTATGGAATCAAGTTATTTGGTGACTTCATCACTCATGGATGTTGATAATACCGTCGTTGTAAAAAGTGCCTCCAGAAATTACATGAAAACAGGCTCATATGATGCCCTTCAGGATATTATGCAGGAGCAGGCAAAAGAAATGGGAGACATAGCTGCAATTATCCAAGATTATGAGAAAAAACACCCTGTTCCTCCCCGTGACCCGTCATTGGAGATCCAGGTAAGTCCCGAGACCGTCTCCCCGGAAGAGGGAAAGGATACGTGTAACATTAAAGTCCAAGTCAAGAACTGCATGGGAGAACCTGTGGAAGGAACAAAGGTCTATTTTGAGGAATTTACATTTCGAGGGGTCGTGAAGGGAGAGAAACCCGAAGATGATTTTAAATACAGTGATTACCAGTATGCTGTTACCGATAAGGATGGTTTTGCCTCTGTTACCTACAAACTTGATTTTTCCAAAGGTAGTAAAGCCGGGAAGGACGTGGTGTCCATTTTCACACTCGGAAGGGGTCAGAAAAAAGTCAGTAGCTCAGCAGAGATCGATATAAGCGGTATTTACCTGGAAGCATACCCTGATAAAAATGAGATAGGACCCCTTCAAGAAACGGATATTACGGTGTCACTTTTCGAACTTGATTCAAAGGCACAACGCCAGCCCCTGTCCGGTAAATACCTCAAGCTTGATACTCCCATGTTGTCGGATGATGTAAAGGTAATTGTCCTTGGACCGAAAGATGAAAAGGGGAATCCTGTAACAGATGAGAGCGGAAAAGCATACTTAAAGTTCATCGCAGGTAAGAATGAACGTGCTGAGATATTCAAGATACTCTACCAGCAAGTCGGTATTAACCAAGACGCTGTGGAAACATGGGTAGAGATCAACGTAAAAAAAGAGGAATATGGGGCAACTATCAGCTGGAAGGAGAACGGGAACTGGTACCATCACGTGACTGGATATTACGGTGAAGAACTGGATATGTCTTACAGTTTTTCCTTCAATTCCCGTACGGGCCGGGATAAGTATTCGGGTAAGGAGACGACTGATGCTTCCTTCTCCTATGATGATTATGAGGTAATAACCTATGGGGAAACCGGAAATATGGGCAGGTGGACCATCAGTTCAGATATAACAGGAAAGGTCAACCGGTATCCAACAGTAAACTCAGTTGTTCAGGAAAGGTTTAACTCATTTTATATCCCATTGACAGATTTCCCGGTCCAGATCCCGATGTCAGGTAAAGTTACACTGGGGATAACCGATGGTTCTGAATATGGCTATTCTGTGGGTGGATCGATCAGCCCCACGCGGGTAAAACCGGTTACCGACATACCTGTAACAAATATCCCGCCGAATCCGCGTCCTTTGACAAACGATGCCGATGAATGGAATAACTGGCTGGCAATCCAGGAACTCAAAAGACTGAAATATGGTATTGATGGTAGTTTTTCATATTTCAGTGATGGAGATATTGCCGAAAAATGCCAGCTTACAAAGAGCGGGAAGGATATTTACACCAGCCAGTGGCACGGCGACGATTACGTATATTACGAGGGACCTCCCGTTTTCTTCGGGATGCTCGCATACTGGGAAGAGATGGAAGTCGAAGGATCGTTTTCACGTGATGTCTCAATAAAGGTGGTGAAAAAATGACCAGGGCATCCATGTACGTTGTTATAGCGGCTCTCATCCTGTTGCTTACAATCCTCCCGGCTTCGGCGACTACCATTGTTGTCGGGGGTTCGAACGGGGATTATTCCGACATCCAAGCTGCTGTTGACAGTGCCAGAGCCGGAGATACCATAAATATCATGCCCGGAAGCTATCATGGGTCAGTGACCATCGATTACCCACTGGTGATCAGGGGTTCGGGTCCTGCCACGGTTGTTGGTACCAGAGAGGAAGATTTCTGTTTCTATATCTCTTCAGACGGGGTGACGGTCAGCGACCTTAAATGCACTGGCAGGACGAACGGGATATTGGTCAATGCCTCTGACGATGCCGTGGTGCAGAACTGTACCTTTGAGGGAAGCAAGATTGCTGTCACCATTTACGGAGGCACCGGATGCCTTGTTGAAGGTTGCGATATTCTGGTAGGTTATACCGGCATCGAATTGGAGGGTTCCAATTACACCAGCCTTTCCAAAAACCTGATCAGTGCACCTGCGAGGGGAATATCCGTAATGTCTTCGGAAAACATGCTTGTTACCGGAAACCATCTAGACAAATGCGAGGTCGGGATCGCGGCTGAGGGACTGAGTGAAAGTAATATCGAAAGGAACAACCTGTCAGATATGGTAGGGGGTATTGTGTTCATTGCGTCCGGGAACTGTAATGTGGGCGGGAATGACCTTGCAGGAGTTACCCAGTACCTCCAGTTCTTCACCTCACAGGGATGCATTATAGATGCAAACAACCTTGAAGGAGCTGACTATTTCACGGCAGATATTTTCTCAGACACGCTATACAGGTTCGGCAATTATTCCGTTACCGGTCATGATTTTGCCCTGATACCTCTTAAGGACACCAGACAGGATGTTTCAGGTTACAAACAATTCGGGGATGCATTTAACCTTACTTTTATCAATGTCTCGCAGGTGACATCCGGATATGTCATGCTGGATGCCAGTTGCCCTGTTGATGAACTCGAAGGATATGACGTCGGAACCTTTGGTGTTTACAGGATCGACAGCAGGGCAGAGATGGTATCCCAGCCGGTAATAGACAATGGTACTGTAACAACCGTTGCCGTTATTGGGGGTCCGGATTCAGGCATTTATGCCCTGATGGTCAGGGAAAAGACCAAATGGACCAGCGTTTCGATATTTGTGTTACTCATACTGGTACTTGGTGTCCTCGGAGCCGTCTACAGGCAGGGAAAACGCTAAACTTTTGCGCAAATGGATTGATTTTACAGGCGGAGTAATCCTCACCATAGTATTCCGACGTGAATGTCAATTACCTTTTTCCTGACAACATCCGAATCCAGTCTCCGATCTCATAAGAGGCTCTCATAAAATCGGTTTTATTCCTCGTGCAATTTACAGAGGTCCGCAGAGATCGTAGCCAG
>CAZQWP010000030.1:0-10919 GCA_964597005.1 uncultured Methanosarcinales archaeon
GACTATACAAAAAGAAGGTGACGCACAGCCACCCTATTTTCAAGAAAAATATTGAAAGAAAAAGACTTAAGCAGCCACAGGGACTGTCATGACTTCGGTCTTTCTTATCTCGACCCTTCTTAATGGGTAGATATGTTTTGCATTCCTGTATATGTTCGCAGAAAGCTTGCCGATGATCGCTTCCTCAACGAACTGCTCGAAAGTGAGTTCTGATGCACGGCTCAAAACGATCTGGTTCATTACACTCCTGATTGCTTTGATTTGGCTCGTGCGTGCCCTCTTGACCGTAAAGCAGGTGGGTTTAACCCTGATCTTGTAACCGTCCTTTGTCCTTATATTAAGATTGGTATCGATCCTTGATGTCTGGCGCTTCACGATTGAGCGCAGGTAGTCAGTGGTGATCTCATGACCGATAAATCTCGTATGCGCAACATCGCCTGCCACATCATTGATCTCAAGGCGCAGTTTTGTATTATGCTTT
This sequence comes from uncultured Methanosarcinales archaeon, assembly GCA_964597005.1. GTDB lineage: Archaea > Halobacteriota > Methanosarcinia > Methanosarcinales > Methanosarcinaceae > JAFGQV01. The sequence goes on from CAZQWP010000030.1 coordinate 482, forward strand.
GAAAAATCGTTAGTTAGTTCCCCCACAGTGGTCTCAACAATCCTTCCGATCAATTTGTCCGAATCATCTGCCGGTGTTAATCCAATGTTGTTGCTGCCAATGAATTGAGGTGCTTCTATGTTATACCATTGTTTCGATTTCCATCTGTCCAGTTTCTTCTGTACTTTTCTTGCCAATCAATTCCTCCAGTTATCAGTATAATGTAATGTGTTTATCATAATAAGGAATCAGAATCCATCAATCTATAATGGCTGTTTATACTCGCATATCCCTATATAAATAAATCGGTCAAATCGGATGTAACCCTTATTATCATTATCGGACATCCTTATAAGAACCGTATCCCTTTTGGCAGTTCTCCCACACGTTCCCTTATCTCATCAGGCCAGTTCTCAGGGTCCAGACCCTTCTGGGCAAGGAATACCGATGACCAGCGTTCAAGTCCCACACCTGAACACCCTGACCACAATTCCTCACCTGACTGGCACTTCACATTGAAGCCCAAGGGATACTTGTTGCCATTGACGCTGACATTCTGGAATTCCAGCCATTCTCCTTCTTCCCCACGATACGGAAGAGGTGCCTCATAATCAATGGTGCCGATATCCCTTTCCTGTGAAAGCCCGGTTAGACCCTCCTGCGCCATGAACCACGGAGTAACCCATGCTTTGCGCCACTCAAGTTCAAAGATATCGTTAAAGATATGCATATACCTCTCCTGCAGTTCCTTTGAATGGGCTACCACTTGCTCAGGCGAACCCGCCCAGACAATCTCGACCCTGTGGAACTCATCCACGCGCTCCATTCCATGGATGCCTCCACTCTCGTATCTGTGAGACGTGCCTGAGCGATCGAACACTTTTAACGGGAACTCATCCGTGGGAATTGTTTCACCCTGCAGGTACACCCAGAACGGCGGGCACTGTGCATAGCACATTCCACCAATGGGGTCTCCGATCTTCTCCTTGATCATGGCGGTGGGCACCTCAAGCGTCACCTTGTAATGATCGATAACATCTTCCCAGTATTCAGGGTCCCTTGTCTTAGGAGGGCAGACATAATATATCTCAGGATACACGCCTTTTGCGTGCCCCGATTTTTGCCAGACTTCCCAGGGAACCAGCTTTGGGAAGATCATTTCTCTGTATCCGAGAGGATCAAGAAGTTCATCGATCACGATCTTCTCGAATACTCGGAATAATCTGGTGGATTGCGAACCATGTATCCACTGCCCGCGGCTTGCGCCTCGTTTGAGCCACCCCTGCTTCTGCATCTCTTTTGTGGGGTCTTCTAAAAACCTGTGGACCTTTTTCTCGCTTTCCCACAGAAGGTTCCAGTGTTCTGCCTTTCCGCCATAGGTCTGAGCTGCGATCTTATCTTCCATCAATGTCAGGATCCTGTCAGGTACCCGGTTTTCCAGTTCAGCTTCGCCAACTTTCAGTGTGAGAGTGATCACGCCATCCTCATAGTCCATGCTGCTGACATAAGGTATCTTAAGTTCACCAAGCGGCTTTTCCGAGGGCAGCCTGATAACAAAGGACTCTACATCTATTCCGCGGATACCGACATGAAATTCCTTACCAAGTTTTGCAGCAAGAGGTTTCCTGAGCCTGAGCAGTGCATCGTGGACTCGCACATGTTTTCCTGATTCGATGGTAAGATTGATCCTGTCTTCTTCAAGACCCCACTCAACAATGCGTGCACCCTGCCCTTCCGGCGCACCCTTTGTGAGTATGCCCTGGTTCGCCTCATCAAAATAGGCACCAATAACATCCTTTGCCCCAGATGCATCGGCACTTGTTTTGAACGATCCTTTTAAATTGAACTGTAATTCCATGTATAATTCCTCATTGATATGTCTAAATCTCCAACCTAATATTATAACGTTTGATACCCGTAAAGCAATTCTTATTCCACAGATGAAACGATGTCCTCTGCTATTTTTGCATTCATCAGGTAATCGTCCACGGTCGCTATCAGGGACGTTATTTTTTCAGTCGAGAAATGAGTGACCGTTCTATCCTCGTGAACCTCGCTTTGCATGTTTAACAGGTTATCAGGTGACAGCGCCAGAACTACCTTTTCTGCGATCTCTGGTGCCTCCGAACTCCTGAATTCGATAGTACCTCGTATTTTCATCAATTACGACTTCCTGACCGGTCCCAATTGTTCACCGATAATGTTATCCACAATACTTATAAATTCCTCTGCACAACCTTTTGGTATCGATGCACCGGAAGCGATGTTATGCCCGCCGCCGCTGCCTCCCACAGCATTTGCACCTTCACGCAGCGCATAGCCAAGATCAAGTCCCTTTGCAATAAGTGCACGTGTTCCGCGCGCTGACACTTTTACAACGTTCTCTACTTCATTTACCGCAATGAACGGTAGGTCAGGGTGGATATATCTAACCACCGTACTTGCAATGATCCCTGTGGAACTCATGTCCTTTGTGTTCAAGAACCATAGATTATTGCCTTGCCGGATCATCCCTTCGGCTTTCTTGATATCCAATATAACGGATTTCTGGTAATTAATAGAAAGTGCACGGGCCTCATCCACAACCGAAGAATCCTTCATGCACAGCGAAAGCGCAAGTCCACTCTTATCAAGTTTCCCGCACGTGTTCAGTATCGCAACAAGATCATATACATTCTTAACAAGTTCGCGATTCAGAAGATACACATCTCCTATGGCAGCATCCACTGCTTCGGGACTTGCATGCTTTGTAAGTTTCAGTGCAATTGCAGATGTCAGTTTTTTCAGGTCATCTGGCGGCATTCTGTTAACTTTGCCATGGATGCCAAGAATATTAAGGAATTCCTCGATCTTTGAGCGGTTACCGGTTATATCAAGATACGGCTCGGGTGTGTATTCCAGAACATCTGAAATGTTCCCATCACCGATTTTCAACCCCTTCTTAATAGAGACCACATCTGCATGAGAAGCCTCATCCAGAATGAACTTGTTTGCAGCCTCAAATAACTGTTTATCTCCAACTGCACCTGCAACAGCAAGTCCTGCCAGATCAACATTTTCCTTCCCCATTTCCCTTGCAACCATGTAAGTAGCACCAGATGCGGACAGGTGTATTGCCCCGTCAATGCCGGCATCGTGTGGATTCAGCGCAACCTTTGCAGGTGATTCACCCACAGGCTGGTGGTGATCGATAACAACTACATCCGACACCACATTTGCAATCAGCTCGCCCTGCCCACTTCCCATGTCGCAGAATATCACAAGATCACCATCGGATATGCTATCATTAACCATTTCCACAACTAATCTATCAAGCCGGCTAACAATGGTTGCATGGAAGAAAATAGCATTTCTCTTAAGTGCCTGGCAGATGATCGCAGCAGATGTTATGCCATCAGCATCGTTGTGTGAGATCACGCGCACATGGCGGTATCTAGCAATAACCTCGGCTGCTATTTTTGCAATTTCTGACAGTTTCTTAATTTCTTCGTTCAATCATATCACCTGGCAAAAACAAAATAATGACCTAGCTGTTATCTCACCACTTCCCCGGGTTTTGTTGAGCCACCATTTTCCATCACGGTCCCGACATTGATACTGGTATTGATTGCTGTATGCACATCATCGCCCATGACAACTCCCAGTTTCCTGCGTTCGGAATCGATACGTTTCCCCTTTTTCATTACCTTAATGTTCTTCTCGTCATGGCGCAGGTTCGCAACCTTTGAACCGGCACCAAAATTGCAACCCTGCCCGATCACACTGTCACCCACATAACTCAGGTGCACGATGTGGGTACCATCCATTATGATACAGTTCTTGATCTCCACCGCATTCCCGATACGCATGTGGGTACCTTCACCGGCGGCAAGAATTACTGCTTTCATGGAATATAGTGGTCTTTTTAACAATTTATAACTTACTTTTCAATAATTGTTTTTTTTGGTAAGGGATTGGAAAATTCTGTTGTATCAAGAACAACTTGCTATTAAAACTTTGTACTCAAAAAGAAACCAAATTCATGATAGAATATTTGGTAAATCAAAAAAAGAGGATTAATCGGGTTGATGAGAGATCAACACCGATCTTTATTGGTTACCTGTACCAGAAATTATCTGGTAATAAGCATTTCCGCAGTTTCTGGTTTATATTTCCATTCCTTTGGTAACAGTTTTGTGGACTGGTAATATTTGACAAGCCTTCTGATTTTTGACTCCGTAGACTGCAGTGAACGCCTGTTGTGAACGTCTTTGGTATTAATTACAAGATGTTTTCTCATTCCTATCGCTTTTTCAATCAGATTTCTCAGATCTTCCGGTACATTTGGAGCAACATTATTTTCCTTTAATATCTGAGTGGTTTTCATCCCTGTTGCAAGTGTAATATCCGGCACACCATACTGGTCTCTTAGGGTCATTCCAATATCACTTGTTGAATTGCCCTGTTTCCACATGTCTAAGATAACTTTTGTAATCTCGTCAGCATTCATGGGTGACCAGGCAGGTGGTTCTGTTCTCATTGGCCTTGTAGATCCGGCTTTTCCCTTCTTCCGGGTATGCATTTTTGCCATTTAATTCCTCCTGATAATAATAATCTATTAATGATGTTATTGGTTATTTCTAAATATTTTATGCATTCTTTTTAAGCAAATACTGGCAAAATCAGGATTTACTTAAGTTGTGATTAGTAGTCTCATCAAATTACTAGAAACATATGGGGGTAATAATTTGATGCGAATTTTTTGTGTGGCGAACGAATTTAAAGAACTCGGCATCTAATATATAACTTGTGATAGAGTGGAAACCTTTGACCGGTTGCAAAACGGTGGGGGAAAATGTGGTAAAATTCAAAAGCAAAAGATATCTCCAATTTATTGCGTAACTGTCTGGATAACTTCTTCCACCGTCATTAAAACCTGATTACCTGTTTCCATGTCCTTGAGCGTAACTTTTCCAGTCTCGATTTCCTGTTCGCCAATAATAACAACGTAATCGACACCAATCGTATTCGCATGGGACAGCTGCGATTTAAAATTGCGCCCCATCAGATCAATATGAACCGGAACGAAATTCCGTAGCTTGTTTGCGACCTTAATCGCTTCGAAGCGGGTAATGTCCATGGCTATAACCGCGATATTTTTTTGCTCCTGCGGCTCTATTTTGCATATTTCCATTATGCGGTCAAAACCAAGACCGAAACCTGTTGATGGTACATCCCCACCGCCAAATAATTTGATCAGCTGATATGAACCCCCGCCGCATATCTGGTTTTGTGCACCGAGACCCTCTGCATATATCTCAAAGACCATACCTGTGTAGTAATCAAGCCCTCTGGCAATTCCAAAGTCTATCTCATATTCGACACCATATGCATCGAGCAATACCAGCAGTTCTTCGAATGTATCAAGTTCGGGTATTTCACCTGTGATTGTACGTGCCTTTTTAACAGCATCTTCACCTGTCAAACAAATGAGTTCCAGAAGATTTCGCCTGAGGTTTGCAGGTGCATTGATCTCTTCCAGATAATTGTCAAGACCGATGTCCTCTTTCTTATCGACAAAACGCATGATCTTGCCCTGCTGTTCAGTATCCAGGGCACTCAGGATGTGCCGAATGATTCCCAGATGCCCGACATGCAGGCTGCCTTTTATTCCAGCCGCACTTAGCATGGATGATGCAAGCGCTATGACCTCGGCATCAGAATACGGTTTGCTGCTTCCCATCAACTCCACTCCGAACTGCCAAAATTCCCTGAACCGTCCTTTTTGCGGACGTTCATACCTGAAACAATTTTCGAAATAGAAAAGTTTGAGGGGTTTTGGAGTGACTTGCATTTCATTTACAAACATTCGCATAACAGGTGCCGTGAGTTCCGGGCGAAGCGTCATTTCCCTGTTACCTTTATCAGTGAAGTTGTACAGTTCACCAACAATTCCTTCACCTGATTTTAGTGTGAATAGATCTAGGTATTCAAAAGTAGGTGTTATGACCTCACTGTATCCCCAGTTCTTAACAACTTCTCGCATTATGTTTTCAACGTATCTCCTGCGTGTGGTCTCAGCAGGCAGGAAATCTCGTGTTCCGCGTGGTTTAGTGATTTTCATTTTGAATCCTACTCTCAGTGATATATAAAAATGTGGATATTCTACAGGTGAATCCAGCAGAACGGAAAAATTCTCTGGTTGGATACTAATTACTGTGTTATATTTTATTGTTTCGATTCTCAGGACGCATCTTTGCCACTAACCCGAGATGGTCCTCATGATAAGGTGTAAGCTCATGCATCTTGAATGCCTCAAACCCAACACCGAAATCGAGTTCCAGTTTCCTTACCTCTTCTTTGAATACCTTCTTCGGGCTTGCCACGGTATCGATGCTTCGCGCTTTGATCGCAAGCATCAGGAAACCATCTTTTTTCAGGAACTGCTTTGCATTCAACGCAGCGATCTCTGCCTGGTTTGGCTGTGCAACGTCCTGGAAAATAACATCAACCATTTCCACAATATGGGAATAAAGACGGGGTTTTGCGGCATCTGCAAGGATTGGAACAATATTTGGACGTTTGTCGCAGAGCTGTATAAGATCCCGCATGGTACGCGTGGAAAACTCTACTGCATACACGATACCTTCCGGAACAATATCCGAAACATGGCTGACAGTCGTGCCGGATGCTGCACCCAGATAGAGAACCTTCGAATCCGTTGTAATTGGGATATCAAACTTTTTAAGCACCATTGCAGCGAGTTTGCTGCGGCGTGCATCCCATAAACGATATTCATCACCTTCAACTTCAACAAGTTTTTCGCTATACACGTTTGTACCGGGAACAAGGTTTTTCGTGGCAAGTTGTTTCGTGTCACCTTTTATGATCGTGAATATTCCGGATGATATCTCAGTGACTCCCATTTATCCATGCCTCCTTAGTTTCTTGCTCCCTGACTTTGCTCCGCCGCTTTTTTTTGCCTGCTTCGGTGGTTTTGGATTAGCGACCCTGATGACTTCTATCTTTTTGGCAAGTTCCACTTCAAGCGAGTCATCCAGTTTTCCAGAATATAGGTCAATTCTTGATGCAAAGCTGATCTTCGCAGCAACTGCCCTTGCAATCTTGCCTCTCTGCCACCATGGCGAATTCTTGATCAGCGGATGATTGAAAATAATACCATGTTTAGGTGAAGGAGCACGGGCGCGGAGATGCTTAAAAAGAGCCTTGTTCGCACCGATTACCTGTACGGTGCTGGATGGGAAATAAGCAAGTCTTTCAAGACTACCAGCAAGGCTTATCAGGCGCGCACCAAGCAGTGCACCTGCAATAGCTGCAAGGTTCGGGGCATTTGAAGTCACAATCTGTATAAGATACGCTTCGATCATGTTACGTGTTTCGTATAAATTACATACATTTACTGCAAAAGCCTTGATCAGCTCCTCATCCGCACCTGTAATTTCCGCACCCATCGATGTAGCGGCTTTTTCATACAGACTGTCATCATGAGGTATGTTTGAACGTGAACCATTCTTTGAAACGAAACGTGCTAGTGGCTCAGCTGTTAGATCTAGTTCCGGGAAGTAAATGCCGTACCATTCAGACAGGCGCTCGGATAAAGCATTAACAACCTCATCGAGATCATCCAATGCCTCAACTGACTGGATGATGCGCATATCAGTGGTTCCGGACCGGGATATCTGTTCTTTTGCAGCTCTGATACATACATCTCGCAGGAGTGCATCATATTCCTCGTTCGACCCTACAAACCCGCATTCTACCGCAGCAGCACGAAGGTCAAATCCAGAAGGCGGTTTATTTGCATTCACCACTTCCGTGTTAACCAGCTGCTTTGCAAGTTCATCCCTGTCTTTTTGAAACTGATCACATTCGGATACTGTGCCGTTTTCATTAAGTGTCAGTACCCCAAACCATGTTACAAAATTCAATTCAGGCCCCCGATATCTTTGCGCCGCTATTATTTGCACTTGTGATCATAACACGTCCCCCAATTGTTTCGTCCAGCATTTTCTGTACATCATTTTTGATCTGATTGGCCTGTGTCCTGCTATCAACGAATCCATACACTGCCGGTCCAAAAGAACTCATACCAGCACCATAGGTGCCACTATCCTGCATGAACTCGATGACGTCCCTTACGGATTGGGACTGCAATTCAATTTCACGTTTCTTGAAACCCACAGTAAGCAGGCTATTTACTGCATATCCGAAACTTTCGATATCATTTTCCAAAACTGCAGGCATCATCTGCATCAGGATGATATGGGCCACTTGCTGCACTTCATGCAGGGGAATTGGGCACTCTTTTTTGAAAATATCCACTTCCTTTGCATCATGTGCACCCTGAGTATCAGGAAGTGCAAGTACGAGATTCCAATCCGGGAGATCATGCCTGAAAAGAACTGGCGCCGGGTCTGCACGGCTGGCTGCAGACGGTGAGAACGTACCTTTGTCGCTGAATTTGTGTCCACCATCAACAATGAACCCACCTTTTTCAAAGGCTGCCACTCCAATCCCGGACGTTCCGCCCCTTCCAACCACGATTGCAAGTTCCCTGACACTGAGCCCAAGCCCGTACAGTTCATTCACAGCGGCAGCAGCCGATACTGCTGACTGTGTGCCTGAGCCAAGCCCTACATGAGCAGGCATATCTTCCTCTATCTGTATTCTGATACCCTCACCTGCTGGCAGCACAGCTTTAGCTGCTATATACATCCTGTCCGCAAGAGGGGAGGTCCCGATTATCTCTACTTTATCAGATTTTTCAGCTAATAACCTGACGTGCGGCGAATCAAGTGTAATTCCCACTCCGCCATCCACCCTGCCAATTTCAGCGTTCAGGTCTATCAATGTCAGATGAAGGCGGGAAGGAGATATTATTTCGATCATGTTTTTTGTATCGTTGCTACCTATTATTAAATATTGATACTTGATTTTGAAATGTATTGCCTTCGAATGATTGTACATACTACACTTAAAACTTTCCTGTTACTAACAAAACTCAGGACTGGAAGGAAGAGTGAAAACATTCTCAAACGAACTTCAGCAATAAAATAAAAATCAAAGACCGTATCCATAAATTGCGGGTTTATTGAATAGCTGCAAACTTTGCACTTCTGATATAGTAAAGCATTTGTTGCATGCAGAAAACCACAGACAATACCGGTATCTGATGGATCCGGGAAACCAAAGGTGATATCAGTGGATACTTTCTGGATATTGAAAACCCGCAAAAGGTCACCTATTAATCTCAAAAATGGTTTTTTAAGTGTCCTGATAATTCCAAGTACATCAGAGATATTTTTGATACCACTCTTCTTTCCAGACTTCTTTTCTTTGTCTTCGGTTTCTTTCTTATCTTTTCGTTTTTTGGTTCCTTTCCCTTTCTTTTTGATTGTGTAGGACAATCCCATCCACTTGAATGTTACTCTTTTATCGATCAAATCCTTTTTTTTCCTTATATCAATGATTACGCTAAAAGAAACAAAAAGTATCAACACAATCAGAAAAAAAATACAAAAAGCAGTTGCATAGAGGATAGGCAACATATGTGGTAAACTGATAATTATAACCAGAATCCTTTTTGAAATCGATTAAAGAAAGAAGGAGTAGGACTAATCAATGCATTCTTCTTCTTCCTCGCTTACTTCGCCCTCGTTTTTTTTTTCTTTCTTTGACATCTTGCTCTTAATCGATTTTATGCTATCTATGAGCTCTGGTACAGCTTCTATAATCTTACCCATATCTGTTTTTCCAGAGATCGTAAGGAGACGGACATCTTCTTCTGATATCACAATGAATGCTATCGGCTCGATCTTTGCGCCGGCGCCACCTCCGCCACCGGAGCCCCCTTTTCCTCCATTTTCAGTTCCTTCTCCACCACCGCTTCCAAACCCAAATGTCACTTTTGTGACCGGAATGATCGTTTTCCCGGCAGCGGTTACTGACTCCCCTACAACGGTTTTTGTGCTGACAATCCTTTCAAGTTCGCCTGCTACTTCTTTTATTATTTGTTCAACACCCACGATATTTCACCCCTCGATTGGTTAATTGCATGAAATATAATTCTGTTTTACGATTTAATAATAAGATAGTCCACATAAAAAAAGTTATCCTACAAAAAACCATTTATCGGACTATTACATTTCAACTCAAATACATAAAATGGAATCTCTCTAAAACTGTGTTTTGATTTTATTATCGTTTCTGACAATATCCTCAATCCCATATGGGATATATTTATATAATAGTCTGTGTATGTAAGAAGCCCTTGTAATGCGTGCAGGATTGATTGATATCATCTGCTCTTCATTACAAAACATGTCCAGATATAAGGCCATAACAATGCTTATATATGGGATGTAATCATATATTATGATCCTGTAGATTATGGGGTTATTATATTATATCACCACCTTATCAAGTGGAGACGGGAGCTATTTCCCTGTCTGACGTTGGA
>CAZQWP010000031.1:0-10912 GCA_964597005.1 uncultured Methanosarcinales archaeon
ATCAACGTCTTGCCCCTCTGAGTAGCCTTCCACATTCCCAGGGACGATGACAAAACCGTCGGACTTTGCAACTGAACTCAGAACTCCTGAACCTGATGTCATGAGAGGACGAACAACATCGTTATCTATTATCACCCGTGCATAGGTCACGTATCCAATCTTGGAGGTGATCTTGCTGCTTAAAGGCAGCCTGAAAACAGGATCTGGAAGTTCAGGGATATTCCCAACTTTCCTGAGGGCAGCACGTCCAAATGCGAACAAGCCCACAAGTCCTGCAACAGGATATCCTGGCAGGCACAGAACAGGCACTTTCCCGATGATCCCAAGTGCTGTGGGTTTTCCAGGGCTTAAACCCACACCATGTACAAGTATCTTACCCAGTGAATCCACAACGGCAGGCACATGATCTCGTTGCCCCACAGATGTGCCACCACATATCACTATCATGTCGGCATCCAGATTTGATTGGATAGCCTCTCTTATAAGTTCAGGTTTATCCACCACAATATCGCAGTAGCGGGCATCTGCCCCCCATTTTTCAACATATAATCCAACCATAAGACTGTTCGTTTCAAGAACCATCCCGGCTGGCGGAATCCCTGCATCAGTTCGTGGCACCAGTTCCTCACCTGTTGGTATAATGGTAACGAGCGGTCTTCGGTATACCGTGATAGATCGAATTCCAAGAGACGCAATCACTGCTGCATCGCATGGACGGAGCAGGTGTCCTTCGTTCAATACCCTTTCTCCCTCACGTATATCTTCTCCCACGCATCCCACATGCTTGTTCGGGTGCAGCTGTGCACGCACTTCCAGCATGTCACCGATAAGGGATGTATCCTCTATCATAATAACAGCGTCCGCTTCATCCGGTACTATAGATCCTGTGTGGACGCGGACACCTACCCCTTCTGTAATCTCATCTTCCACATGGAGCATTACCGGATTTGTTGGAGATGCACCGATTGTGTCCGAAGAACGCACTGCATACCCATCCATTGCAGCACGGCGATAGTGTGGGACATTCCGCTGCGCTATTATTTCAGATGCGAGTACCCTGCCGGTACACTCTTCAACAGGAACGTTTTCTGTGTCTCCGATCGGCTGGATCGCATCCAGAAATATCCTTCTGGCATCATCCACCTTTGTACGCTCTTTAAAGATCGTGCCCATTTTTCCAGCTCCATTCAATTCTGTCAAAAAATATAGGCTTAATAAGAAAATAACTATCCGCCCGACACCGGAGGAAATATAGCAATTTCATCGTCTTCTTCAAGTTTGGTGGACAGGCCGTCCAGATGATGTATGCTATTACCATTTACAAACACATTTATGTATCCACAGAGTTCCGGCTTCTCGCATTCTTTTTCAAATATCATTTCATTTAATGGTGGAAATTGTTCTGTGAGTATGTTGAGAACATCCAGAACGATATCACCGGAACCCATCAGTTCGGATTTTCCGGCATGTTCGCGGAGATTTGCAAATAATTTTATTTTCACGCTAACCATGTTGCAACATATTCATATATATTAAATAAACCTATGCCATTTAACAGGTATTGAGTTGCATGAATGAAAAAAATAAGTATCGATCCTGGTTACTGTCTATCGTGGTGTTCGCGCTGTTTATCAGGCTCTATCATCTGGATGAGCGGGTATTCCACCATGATGAGAGTGTACACGGTTTCTTCACATTGAAACTCTTAAATGAGGGGATATATCAATATGATCCAACATACCATGGTCCCTTCCTTTTCCACTCAACTGCCGCGGCCTTCAGTTTGCTTGGGATCAGTGATACCACAGCACGCCTTTTACCTGCGTTGTTCGGTGCTGGCACATTGTTGCTCCTATTTTTGCTCAGGAAAGAACTAACACCAAGGGGTGCACTTTTTTCGGCTGCCCTGCTTTCGTTCTCGCCTTCAATGGTCTATTATTCACGTTTTTTCAGGAATGACATGTTCATTGTCTTTTTCACTCTTGCGATGGTAGCGGGAGCTGTGCGCTACTGGGACAATATCACAAGCTGGCGCAGAATTCCATATCTATTGCTCGCTTCCGCGTCACTTGCACTTGCAATGACCGCCAAGGAGAATGCATACATTATTTTCGCAATGTTCTCGGGATATCTTGGACTTCTTTTAATGTACCATACGGCAGTTGTTCAAAAAAGCGGTCTGATGCAACAAGTTGTCCGCAGGCTCATAGACAACGGGAAAAAGAATGTGGGCAAATTGGTGCTTGACACCATACTGGCACTTGTGGTCTTTGTGGGCATATTCATGCTGCTGTACACCAGTTTTTTCCATAATCAGGAAAGCATGTTCTCGGTGGTTGAATCAGCGTTCAGCCATTGGTCAGAGATGCACAGGATAGAACGCATCGGCGGACCGTGGTATTTTTACCTGCCGATACTTGGGGTGTACGAGAGTACGATCCTGATCTTTGGTGTGGTAGGGGCATTACATTATATCAAGGAGAAGAAACCATTCCTGATCTTCACCACCTACTGGGCAGCAGCGAGCCTCCTGACATACTCCTACCTTCAGGAGAAGGTTCCGTGGCTGGTCGTGCATGTCGTCCTGCCATTTGGGATCCTTGCTGGCACGTATATATCGGAGATACTTCCGACCCTTAAGTTCAAACCAAAGCATATTGAGGCTCTGGTTGTGGGAATACTGGTACTCTCTGTGAGCTTTTCTGCGTACCAGTCCATGTCCGTGAACTTCTACAAAAGCACTGACCCTGACGAGCTGCTGGTATATACCCAGGCATCCCCTGACATCTACAAGGTTCTGGATAAGATCGAAGAACTGGATGGTGGAAGGAACAGGGTGGAGATCCTTGTTGCTGATCCTGATAACCTTTACTGGCCCCTGCCGTGGTATCTTCAGGATTACAAGCACCGCAGTTATTCGGGTACAGTTCCGTTGCATTCCAGTACCGATGTTGTAATTGTTCCTAGATCCCGGTCCGATGACCTTGCAGATTCTCTTGGAGATCGGTATGAATCAATGCAGTTCGACCTGCGTCCGGGAAGGGAGTTTATAATGTTCTATAAACCATAACTGAAGGTATTTTGATGGGTACATATCTGCCATACAACATTGCGTTTTATTTTTTTGTTGCTTTAAACGTAGCTTCTTTTTTGATCTACGATCTGGATAAACTAAAAGCAAAAAAACATTCATGGCGAATTCCTGAAAAAGACCTGCTTTTAATAGCATTATTTGCACCTGCGGGAGCATGGGCAGGGATGCAGTTTTTCAGGCACAAGACCCGGAAACCAAAGTTCAGATATCTTGTTCCTTTGTTTTTGGGGTTTCATCTGATTATCTTCATACTTTTGTAATGCCACTTAACGACACAATTAGTCTGTTTTAGCTTGCCCGACGCCTCACAATCATCTTCCGTCCTTCCTCAGCCACGAAGAGGAGTATCGCAAAGGGCACAAGGAACAACCACTCGGACAGTGGTATCGGTGAAAGTCCAAATATCATTTGCCCTGTCAAGGTATAGACAAGGAGAATCTGCAGTCCGATCTCAAAAACAATACCTGCAAGGAGCAGCCTGTTCGTGAAAAAACCTATCCTTGAGACATTTTCCCGGGCAGTGCGGCAGACCATGCCGTTAGCCACCTGCGTAACCACAATTCCTGTCATGCAGGCGGTTGTTGCCTTCCTGTACAGGGTATCACCTGCCGCAAGGGTAGTGCCCCATACCCAGCCTCCATTGCCCAGCACATGGAAGAATCCCCCCATTGCTGCAAGAGCCTCGATGGGACCGAGGAAGAAATACGCCCTCATGATCAAAGCCTTGTCCAGAAGCCTTGCCGTAGGCGGGCGCGGGGGTCGCTGCATCACACCGGGCTCGGGTTTTTCCGTTCCCAGCGCAAGTGCCGGAAGCATATCGGTCCCGAGGTCGATACCAAGTATCTGGATGATGGTGAGCGGCAGGGGGACTCCCAGCATCACGTATGCAATAAAGGGGATGATCTCGGGAATATTACTTGCAAAAATATATGTCACGAACTTCTTGATGTTATCGAACACGGCCCTGCCTTCCTCCACGGCATTCACAATGCTTGCGAAATTGTCGTCCATCAGAATCATGTCCGCTGACTCCTTTGCAACATCCGTGCCCGAAATTCCCATTGCGATCCCGATATCCGCACGTTTCAATGCAGGTGCATCGTTCACACCGTCCCCTGTCATCGCAACTATCTCTCCTTTTTCGGAAAGCGCATCAACGATATCCATCTTGAACTCAGGGGTCATCCTTGCAAAGACGATCTCAGGCGCAGACAGTTTTTCCATGAGTTCCGTATGTGACAGCGTTTTCATATCCTCGGCAGTCAGGACAACAGGTTCATCCGACTCAACAAGCCCTATCTCGCGTGCGATGGCTACGGCTGTCACGCTATTATCTCCTGTGATCATGATCGTACGGATTCCTGCGGTCTTGCATTTCCTTATTGACTCCGGCACCTCATCACGCGGCGGGTCGATCATGCCCATAAGTCCCATGAACACCAGTCCGGACTCCACCGATTCGACAGTGTATTCCTCCGGAGCCTGCCGGAATGCAAATGCCAGCACCCTAAGTGCGGAATTTGCAAAAGTATCATTCATCTCCTGTATCCCAAGCCTCATCGGATCCGTCATCTCTTCCACTGAACCGTTCATCAGGACATGAGTGCAAACCGGCAGGACGGTCTCAAGCGCGCCTTTGATATAAGCCACTTTACCATCAGCAGTTTCATTGATGGTGGTCATTCGCTTGCGGTTAGAATCAAATGGGATCATGTGAACCCTTTTGTTCTCGGTTATCACTTTTTCAAATTCAATTGCCTTTGCAGCGGCTACAAGGAGTGCACCTTCCGTGGGGTCGCCTTTGATACCCCATCCACCATCTTTTGTAAGTTTTGAGTCATTGCAGAGTGTTGCATTTGTCAGAAGCGGCTTAAGATGCAGGACGTTCTCCTCGTCCAGTTTCGCGCCGCTCCCATCCTGGAATTCACCGATGGGGTCGTATCCTGTGCCTTTGACCTCCACCACTTTGCCATTAGCAAATATCCTGCGCACTGTCATCTGGTTCTGTGTAAGGGTTCCGGTCTTGTCAGTACAGATAACTGTGGTGCTTCCAAGCGTCTCCACAGCATTCAGGTTCTTGATAAGCGCATTACGCTTTGCCATTCGCTGCGAGCCCATTGCAAGGGACAGTGAGACCGTTGGAAGCAGTCCTTCCGGGACATTGGCAACAATTATGCCGATAGCGAACAGGAAGTTTTCCCAGAACGGTCTGCCGATTAGCGTCCCCATGATAAAAAAAAGGATACCCATACCCGTTGCAAGTTTTGCAACGATCCGGGTAACACGGTATGTCTCTTTTTGCAGGGGGCTCGGTTCTGCTTCAACTGTCTGCGTCAGGTGTGCGATCTTACCGAACTCGGTACTCATTGCGGTCGCAAAGACAACAGCAGTACCTGCACCCGATGTTACGGATGTTCCTGCAAATACGATGTTCGGGCTATTGACCGAATCGAGGTCATAAGGGTCAGAACTTCGTTTTTTTGGTCTCGATTCACCGGTCAATGCAGAATTGTTAACGCGCAGTTCGAATTGCTCAACAACACGTGCATCAGCTGAGATACGGTCGCCTTCTGCCAGTTTGACCACATCACCCGGGACCAGTTCCTTGCTGTCGATGCTACTTTCCTTTCCGCCCCGGATCACGGTCACCTTATGAGGCAAAAGATTTTGTAGGGCTTCCGCAGCTTTTTCTGCACGATATTCCTGAATGAACGTAAAAAACGCATTGATGAAAATAACACCCACGATCGTATAGGCAAGGATGTTCATCCCGCCGCCTGGTTCGTAATAGTTACCAACCAGTGCAAGAGCCGCTGCGATCCACAGGAGTATTGCAAAAAAATGGGTGAACTGGGGAAGAAGTTTAAAGATCACTGATCTCTTTTTGCGGTGGAAGATCGTGTTCTCCCCGAATTCCAAAATTCTTTTTTTGGCTTCCTGTTCTGTAAGACCGCTGGTAGACGTCCCCAATTCCCTGTAAACATCTTCAATATCAGCTGCCTGTATACGCATGTGTGGTCACTGCTCTGCATTAAAATGGTGGGATGCGTGCCATACGATCACATCACATGGGGTCATTTTCAAAACCTCTTCGATGGGATTGCCTCGTGCAATATCTCTTACGATGTCCTGTTTCGTGGCTCCCAGCAGCACAAGGTCAAAATGCCCAGATGCTGCTTTTTTTAGAACAGCTTCCATTGGTTTTAGCGCAAATTTGACGGAGATCTCCGGAGAGACATTGTATCCGGAAAGCAGGTCAATAAAAGGCTTGAGTTCTCTTCTCTCTCCTTCGCGTATCCTGTGCTTTTCTTCATCCGACATAAGAAGTGATCTTGAACCTGTCATTTTTTCGACCCTGAGAACCGTTGCTTTTCCGTTTTTTGCTACAAGTTTTGAGGTGAGATAGGCCCTTTCTGCATCGTTATAAGCACCTTTTCTAATGGGAACGAGCACCTTGGAAAGGTGCATGGCTTTTCCGGGGTGAGTAACCCTTACAACAAGCACTGAACAGGAAAGTGACGCCATTAGTTTCTGTGATATGGAGCGCACGAAAAACCTGTGTTTACGGTCCTCATGGCGGGCAGAGGATACAACAAGGTCGACATTTTCTATTTCGGCGATGGATTTGATGGACTGTACCACGGGTCCATGTTTCGCAACCCCTTCCACATGGATACCTTCGATTTTTCCCCATTCCACGACCCGCTCAACAGATCTCATCCCCCGGGCAGTATCCTTGTCGGTCTGGTCCTTTGTTATCATGAACAGGGCGATCAATTTAGCATCACAATGCTTTGCAAGCATGATCGCGTACTTTGCAGCTGATTCTGCTGCAAAACCACCGTCTAAAGCCGTTATTATTTTCTTGTACATGGAGTTAACCCCCCCATAGAATATTAATTGTGGAAGATGATATTAATAATTTATCGAGAATTTTGATTACCCCTCGTTCCACACATCTATTTTATAACTGGGTTATAAAGGCTGGGCTGGGAAATGTGATAGATCAAAATCCTCTATCAAATGAAAGGGGAGAGGAAATATAATAACAGATAAAAGAGTAAATAAATTTACCAATTCTACGTGAAAGAACGGGAGAAATGGGGCATAATGCAATGAGTGTAATAGACAAAGTCAAAAAAGAGCGCTTGCCTGAAACAGGGAGTGAACGTGAGGAAGGGTCATTGAAAACGACAGATGATTGTTCCGAGGTCAGTATAACCGATATCATGACGAAGGATATTGTCACCGTAGTAGAAGAAGATCCAATTGAAGATGTGTTTGAGCTGTTTAAAAAGTACAGTTTTCACATCTATCCGGTTGTCAATGCTGATGGAACACTTACAGGTCTGATAGACCAGGATCTTATTCTGGAGATGCTGCTGTTTGACCGTATACCGCGTGCAAAGCATACGCATCTGACAGCTGTGAGATCATTGTCCGAGAATGCAAAAGGGATCATGACGCTTCATCCGGTAACAATCGTGCCTGAGACAACCCTTCTTGATGCTGCGGACCTGATGATGAAACACCACATCAACCGCGCTTATGTGGTGGACGAGGGAAAATTGGTTGGCGTGGTTTCAAAAAGGGATATCATAAACGAAGTCTATCGAAGAAGAGGAATGGATTGAATGGGTGCCCTTTTTCAGATCCTTCTTGTCGTGTTTCTGGCAAAGGTTTTTGGTGAAATTGCCGAGAGGTCAAGTTTCCCGAGCATCCTGGGTGAGATCTCGGCAGGCGTGGTTTTTGCTCTTGTCCTGATACAACCTGACAGCAAGGAACTTTCATTTTTTGCTGAACTTGGTGCGATATTCTTGCTGTTTACGGCAGGCTATAAGGAAGTCCACCTTGGTGAACTCAAGGCTGCATCCAAAAAAGCTATGATCCCTACGGTCTTCCAGATATTCGTTGCTTTCTGCTTTGGTTTTCTTATCGGCTGGGTATTTGATCTGGGATTTTTGCAGAGCATGTTCATGGCGGTTGCATTCAGCCCGACCAGCATTGGGGTGGTGGTTAAGACACTTATAGACTTTGACTATCTTTCAAGCAAACCTGGCTCCATGATGCTAACCTCCGCCATCTTTGATGACATTATAGGGATATTCCTGCTTTCCATAGTGGTCACAATGGCTACCCTCCACCAGCTACCATCCGGGTTCCATGTGCTGGTAATTGCATTCAGGATTCTTTCTTTTCTGGTCATTATAACCATCCTGGGTTTGAAGGTCTTCCCTGTGCTTTTTAACTATGTACAGAAGATGCATGTGAAGGAATCGATCTTTGCATTCGTGGTGATCATTGCACTTTTCTCGGCATCCCTTGCAGAAGCATTTGGACTGCATGCTGTGATCGGGGCATTCATCGGGGGTATGTTCCTGTCAAGTGTTCCCTTCGCAAAGATCAAGGATGTACAGAGCAAGGTGAGCGGACTTGCCTATGGTATATTCGTCCCGATATTCTTTGCGTATATCGGAATGTCTGTTGAGCTGAGCATGGTGCATACGACTGGCATTTTCACGTTTCTTGTGGTGATAATGGCACTGCTCGGGAAGCTGGTGGGTGGATTTGCCGGAACAAAGTTCATTGGTTTTGATTCCTATGAAAGCCTGATATTCGGTGTAGGCATGATGCCCAGAGCAGGCGTTGAACTTGTTGTCATATCCATAGGGAGGAATATGGGGATCATCGGGGATGAAGTGTTCTCAGCAATCGTCATGATGGTGGTGGTCTCAATCATTGCCACACCTGTAATGTTAAAGTATGCAATAAGAGCGAGCAAGAGGAGGAAGGGAGCTGAGGCTTCTATAAATGCCAGTTAATGGGGCTGGTTAAGTAAAGGCATACAAAACTTTAAATTATTAATCAAGACAATCATATAGTTGACCATCCCGATAAGCGGTATGATGGGAGCACAGGAGGTACAAACATGGCAGATGTTATTGATTACAAGATCATTGGAAGTGAGATGCAGATAGTTGAGATCGAACTGGACACCTCTGAATCGGTCCGTGCGGAAGCAGGGGCAATGATGTACATGGGCCAAGGGATTAAGATGCAGACATCCACAGGCGGCGGTCTGCTAAAGGGCTTAAAACGTGCGGTGACCGGAGAAAGTTTTTTCATTACAAGTTTTACACATGAAGGAAAAGGTAAGGGACATGTTGCATTTGGGGCTCCGTATCCCGGTAAGGTCATCCCTCTTGACCTTGCTGCTCTAGGGGGGCGTTTCCTGTGTCAGAAGGATGCCTTCCTGTGTGCAGCAAACGGAGTCGAAATAGAGGTTGCCTTGACAAAGAGGTTAGGAACCGGGCTTTTCGGAGGCGAGGGGTTCATTTTGCAGAGGCTCACGGGCGATGGTATGGCTTTTGCACATGCAGGTGGTACCATCATTAAGAAAGATCTTGCACCGGGTGAAACGCTGAGGGTAGATACAGGCTGTCTGGCTGCGTTCTCTGAGAGTGTGGATTATGATATCCGTCTTGTCGGAGGATTTAAGAACGCACTTTTCGGAGGGGAAGGAATGGTTCTTGCGAGCCTCACCGGTCCGGGAATCGTTTATCTCCAGAGCCTGCCGTTCTCCCGGCTTGCTGATCGGATATCCGCTGCTTCTCATTTCCAGCAGAGGGGTGAAAAAAGCGGCATTGGTGGTGTAGGCGGCGATGTACTGGGCGGGATACTTGGCGGTGACCGTTCTTTTTGATGCATGCACCTGCAATACCTCTCCCGGACCAAGTATCTTATCAGGGACCTGGTACAGAGGATAGGTTTTACCTCCTTTTTTAATTGTACATAATTTGTAAAATTATGTTGGTCTGATTCTGTCATACTCCTTGAACGTGAGTTCAAGGTCTCCAAGTAAATCCGGCTTAATCAAAATCCTCATATACGTCCTATTCAAACGCACATGAAATTCTTCGGATAACAGGCACAAATTATGAAAGTACCTCGGAGGACTTTCATGGCAAATAATATATTTATAAATTATATCAAAACCATTTGAGATTATTATTTCTTATATCTACTTTGATCAGTAAGGTAAAATCTGGAATGGTTAACCTTAATCGATCCAAGACCATATTGGCAATAAATAACTCTAAATGAAACAAAAAACATGTATGAAGTTGTTGAAAAAAAAGGAATGGAAAAATATGAAGATCAAATTAGGATTTAATCAATTGCGTACTCTGACGATATTAATAATCTTCTCCGTCTTATCTGTTGGTATATCTGCAGCGCCCGGTGAACTTGTGGAAGACGTTACAATCGAATCAATGGTTGAAGAGCTGGTCAACTATTATAAAAGCAACAATGAAACCCTGAAAGAAGACAAAATTCTTTCTAACCTAATATCCCAGTTCAAGGACGAGAATGTCCTGGTAATAATTAAGCCCACGAATGAGATATTTAGTTTAGATTTCGAGAATGAAAATATAACTAGCTATTATATGGGGGAAAAGATCGAGGGCATTACTGTAGAAGTGGAGATTCATGAAGATACAATCAGTAGGTTATATAATTCGGCCAACCCTGCCACAGAACTGGTAAATGCATGGCAGAACGGGGAAATAGTCATCAATCCGATATCGATCAAGATGAAGATCGTGACTTTTATTGCAAACTTTCTGTCCAGTATCTTATAACAGGATAGCAGGTAATTTTGGAGATGTCTAAAAAAGGATGTTGTTGAAAAGGCAGACATATGAACATTGCTCTCAGGCAGAAATGGGAATGAAGCCTTTTCTTTCTTTTATTTCTTTTTTTGTAACTATTCAGCCGGGTTCACTTTCTTCAAGCTGATATCTTCATCCTTAATTA
>CAZQWP010000032.1:0-10905 GCA_964597005.1 uncultured Methanosarcinales archaeon
ACGGCACACCATCTGTAAAGCGAATATTGCCAGAAACAGCAGCGAAATTTTATGCTCCTAGAACACTGCTCAGTGTGACATGGATGGACAGTTCTGCATCTGCACTGGTCGATATGGATAAGCGGCAGGTTGTTGAGGTTTGGAGTGGGAACTGAAGAAGGTGCTCGAATTTAGACAAAAAGTATAGATCTTATTGCCAATTGGATTTGCGGCAGCATTTCCAATAATGGCATTCTGGTTGAATCGATGGCTGAAGCTTTGATTAAAGTCGGAAAACAAAAAAAAGAAACACATATATTTGATCTTTTCCCCCCGATGCCCTGGATTTCCAATCTGAGATCATTGACATTCTCTGAAAATATTGGCAGATTATATGAGAATGTTGTCCTGATTGAACTTAAAAGACGAGATAAAGACGTATATTACTGGAAAAACAAATACAAATGCGATTTTTTGACAACGAAAGGCGAAGAGGTCAAAGAATGCATATAGGTTTGTTATGAACTGTCAGATGAAAATAAAGACAGCTAGATCAATGGTCTGATTGAAACAATGGAAGAGTTCAAATTAAATAAGGGGCTGATAATAACAGATGATTTCGATGGAGAAGAGATTGAGGGTGACAAAAAAATAGTGTATAAGCCTTTGTGGAAATGGTTTCTGGAGTAATGCCAGATGTTCGGATATGAGTCTATTCTTCCTCAAGATATCTTTTTATCAAGAGGACTGTGCTTGATCCAACCAGTGCGATCAGGAATATGGCAATCAGCATTCCTTCGCTTGTGAAGTCCTGCCATGAGTGCACGGATACCCACATACCGCTTCTTGTCACGAAGGTTGCAAATATCACAAGTATGAAAGAGAATATTGCAAGCATTGGTGCAAGGAACCTGAATTCACCGTATTTTGCACGTATCTGGGCGTGGAGATATGCTGTTGCTGTGACCCAGGGGATGAATGATGAGGTTTCCACAGGGTCCCATGTCCAGTACCATGCACCCCATCCAAGCACTTCGTATGCCCATATCCCACCAAGTCCGATACCAAGTGTCAGGAACAGCCATGCAATGCGCATCCAGTCAGAGGATATCTTTATCCACCTGCTATCGTTCAGGATCAGGTTGGAGATTGCTGCAGCAAAGGGGATCGTAAATGCAGCATAACCAAGGAAAAGGACTGGCGGGTGTATGATCATCCATGGATTTCGAAGCAGGGGATTTATACCTTGTCCAAAAGGTATTTGGTAGGCTGTTACAAAGGGGTCCCAGTTGGTCAGTTCAAGCATTCCAAGTGGTGTAGTATAGTAAACCGAGAACGGGTTCCTGATGACCAGCAGCAGCAGGAATACGGATGCAATGAGCAATGAGATAGAGCGTGTGAGGTCCATCAATCTTGTGTTTGCAAGATGCTTGGTATGTCCTGTGTACTGCATAAGCAGGAGCATGACCAGAATGGACCAGACCCAGAGGAGAAGTGAACCTTCCTGTCCCCCCCAGAGTGCAGAGAGCCTGTAATACCATGCAAGGTCTGCACTTGAGTGCTGGTATACATAATTATAGGATAAATGGATATCAATCAGGTAATACATTAGCAGTGCCATGGCAAGCGTGGTCAGTGCAACACACACGAACTCTAATTTATTGGATATGGATTTTATAGAACCGTTCCTGCCAAAGTAGTACAAGAAAGAATATACAGTTGCTGCAAATCCGGAAATAAAGGCTAACCAGATAACGATCATTCCAACATTCATAACATCACCAACCTCTAATCCTTACTCTGTCTGGTTTTTCGCTTAGTAAGTTCACGTTCCAGCCTATCCTCGTATTCATCGGTTTCCAAGGCTTCTTTTTCTTCTTTCTGGACCGTTTTCCCGGATCCAGAGGTTTCCAGTTTGAATCTCCTGCCTGCTTTGATATACTCAGTGATCCCGATAATCACAATCCCAATTGCCATGATATAGATGCCGGACCAGACAAACCTGATGAAAGGCACGACCCTGACAAATAAATTTGCCCTGCTGCCTGCCTCATCAATCGCACGGGGGGCTACAAAAACTTCTTCCAGAAATCCCCTGTGAATATAGGTCGTTGTATATGTTTGACCCCATTTAAAATCCGTTATATATTTGACCCGACCGCTATCAAAATAATTATTGTTCTTATACACGTCAAAATCAATGTTCGTAACATAAGAAGATCCCGGATTTTGTTGGAATGGGATGCCTTCATATCCTGATGTCATTTCAGTGATCTTGATACTATACTTGTGGTTCTCGAATGTACCCATTTCATCAAGGGATAGCACAGTGGAATCCTCGACTTTCACGTTCGTGCTGACCACCACTCCCAGCAGGATCAGGAGTATGCCAAGATGTATGATGTGGGCACCGATCCCATGCATGGTCTTGAACGTGGACTGTTTGTCCACCATGCGCACCATTTTATACAACACAGCAACCAGTGCGATTGCAATAACAGGAACCGTCACATCGATGGGTGTGTTCTTAAAAGGTGAGATGATCGCAAAAAGAATTGATACTACAATGGCCGCACCTGCAATTATCAATGTGTTTCTTGAGCGGAGGTATCCGATAAACAGACACATGGTAAGGAGTACCACGAGAAGTGCGGCGGGAAGCGCCGACCTGTTGTTAAAGTACTGGCTATCCATGCTCATTTCCACGCTGCTTGTAAGCCTTGCAATAAGTGGTGTTAGCATTCCGATGGTAAGCAGCACTGACAGCAAAACAAAAGTTAGCACCGTTGCAAGCATGATATTGCGGGTCGTAACGATCTGTTTAGTGTCGTCCATGATGATTCCTGTAATCGGTGTTGAATGAAAAGAAGCAATAAAAATGTTGTTGTTTATTAATCTACTGTATCCTAATTGTATATGATATAAAGGTTTTGTAAGAATGAAGGCTACAGACGTTTTGTCTCGATATATTAAATACAGATGGTGTGTATTTTCAAGCAAAAATGTTGAGTTGGTAATACGATCGATTTAATTATTACTGCTATGTGGCTGATGCTTCCTGCCTATGTTCCAAATCCATTCGCTGCAGCTTTTGGTGGTGGCAGACCCATAGACGGTGGCCGCATGCTGGGGGACGGGCGCAGGATACTTGGCGATGGCAAGACCTTCCGTGGACTGTTCGCAGGCATCACCTGTGGTCTGATCATTGGTTTCTTGCAGGTGAAATTGGTATCTGGCGGGTTTGCTGTTTTTGGCACAGTTCTTCCGTCTTTTGGCATGGATTATGCAGGTTCCATGAAAGTGATTTTCACCATGGCGTTCGGCTCGCTTTTTGGTGATATGTTCATGAGCTTTTTCAAGCGCAGGTTAGGTTTAAAACGCGGTGCTCCCCTGCCGGTGGTTGACCAGCTGGATTTTGTTTTTGGGGCATGGCTCCTGACATACCTCTCGTACCCCCATTGGTTCGCAGCTAATTTTTCCTTTGGGATAATAATAACCGTGCTATTGATCACACCTCTGCTGCATCTGGCAACAAATATATTTGGTTATGCAATAGGTGTTAAAAAGGAACCCTGGTAAGTAATAGACAGAATAGATGAAAATTGATGAGGGATAGTGATGTCAGAAAGTAATACTGGAAAGGAGAAACTGATCGCTGCACTTAAGGAATGCGGTGCGGTCAAGTTCGGGGATTTTACCCTCGCATCAGGCAAGAAAAGCAAATATTATGTTGACATCAAGAAGGCAAGCACTGACCCGGAAACACTTAAGATCATAGCAAAACAGGCTGCAGAAAGTATTCAGGATGCTCATGCAGATGTAGTGGGGGGAGTTGCAGTTGGTGGTATTTCCATTGCTACCGCAGTGTCCCTTGAAACCCTGCTTCCTCTGGTCATAATACGGAAATCGGAAAAAGATTACGGTACTTGCGGTAGGTTCATTGGAGAGTTCAGAAGCGGTTCCAAGATAATACTAGTGGAGGATGTGACAACCAGCGGGGGTTCTGTGATGGAAGCGATACACGCTATCCGCGAGGCAGGGGGAATCGTTGATACGGTGATCACTGTGGTTGACCGGGAAGAAGGAGCAGAGGCAAACCTGAGATCGATTGGAGTGGAATTGATCCCTCTTGTCAGGTCCAGTGACCTCGTGTAGAGTATAAGGGTATAGGCTGGATTCGCTGGACTTCAAACAGTATCTCCGAATGATATATGGCTTTTCCATGCATCAAGATAATGCTAATAAAAAAAGTAGAATTGTTCCCAGATTTTGCGGGGTCACTATCAATGGCTCCCTGCTGATCCATTGACCCACACCCCCAAGTCACTGATTCAATGGAGGTGGCCGCTTATTTACACATCTTTGTACCTTTTCAAGCATTCTTCATACATATCTATCATGAATATTTTAAAAGAAATTAAAGCAGTTATTTGGAGATACTGTCAAAGTAGTAAGATATTTATCATAGCACATAGAATTCTGCTGTTATTCGTTTTGCAAGAATTTATTCAATTCAAAATACTATAGATCAATAAATAAAATTAACAGATGAAAGCCCGATTTCAGGGATTAACTTTCATATGAAAACTCAGGATATGTTTTTTAGATTTTGACGAGGTTTGGTCCGATGAATGTGTTAGTTATTGGTGGTGGTGGAAGAGAACATGCAATCGCAGATGCGATCGCAAGAAGCAAGCAGGATCCTGCGATTTTTGCAGTGATGTCAAAGAAAAATCCGGGTATTGCAGGATTATGCAGAGATTTTTTGCTTGCAAGTGAGACAGATGTTGGAAAGGTTGTGGATTATGCGAAATCCAAAAATATAGATGTTGCTGTGATCGGTCCAGAGACTCCGCTTGCTGCTGGGCTTGCCGATGCTCTTACAGATGCGGGGATCGGGGTTGCGGGACCGAAAAAGGCAGTCGCACAGATCGAATTTGATAAGGCATGGGCTCGCAATTTCATAAAGAAACATAATATTGCCGGTTGTCCGGATTTTGAGGTGTTCACGGACGAGAACG
This sequence comes from uncultured Methanosarcinales archaeon, assembly GCA_964597005.1. GTDB lineage: Archaea > Halobacteriota > Methanosarcinia > Methanosarcinales > Methanosarcinaceae > JAFGQV01. The sequence goes on from CAZQWP010000032.1 coordinate 5,001, forward strand.
GCTTGAATGCGTTTATTACAAAGCTCGGGAGTGTCGCGATCAAACCTGCAGGATTGACCGGTGGTAAAGGTGTAAAGGTGATGGGTGACCAGCTTCCTGACATCGAATCATCCAGGGTGTATGCAGCTATGCTTCTGGAAAATGGAAGCGTTGTGGTTGAAGAGAACCTTATTGGTGAGGAGTTCACGGTTCAGGCATTCGTTGACGGGAAATCTCTTGCTTTTGCACCATCCGTGCAGGACCATAAGCGTATTTTTGAAGGTGACCTTGGTCCGAATACAGGTGGTATGGGCTCGTATACCGATGCGGGTATTCTTTTACCGTTCTTGGCAGAGGATGACCTCCAGCAGGCAAAAAAGATCATGGTCGATACGGTCAGGGCTTTGCACGAGGAGACAGGTGTGCCGTATCAGGGAATCCTGTATGGACAGTTCATGCTTACAAAGGACGGACCAAAAGTGATAGAGTTCAATGCACGGTTCGGTGACCCTGAGGCAATGAACGTGTTACCGCTCCTTGAGACAGATTTTGTTGATGTGGTATTTGCGATTGCGAAGGGCACTCTGGCAGACCTTGATGTTAGGTTCAGTGAGAGGGCTACTGTCTGTAAGTATGCGGTTCCCAAAGGGTATCCTGACAATCCAACAAAGGACAGCGAGGTAATCGTTGGGGATATCGGGGATGCAATCTTATTTTATTCAAGTGTATATGAAAAGGATAACAAAGTGTATACTACCGGCTCGAGGGCTGTGGCGGTGGTGGGTATTGCGGACAAGATCGCAGATGCTGAGGCAATTGCCCAGAATGCGCTGGACAATATCAAAGGTGACCTGCAGTCGAGGCGGGATATCGGGACGGCGGAACTGGTACAGAAGCGGATCGACCATATGAAGGAGATCCGCGGGAACTGATGTGATATTTATTATAGAGGGATTAGGGTTGATAATATGAAACATGTAATATCAATGACTGACCTGACGCAGGAGGAAATTCTCGAGCTTCTTGATATGGCAGAAGACCTGAAGGAGAAGCGCCTGCGTGGGAAGGTTACCGATCTTCTGAAAAACAAGAGCCTTGCAATGATCTTTGAAAAATCATCGACCCGTACCCGGGTTTCTTTAGAGGTTGCCATGAGCGACCTCGGGGGTCATTCGATCTACCTGAATTACAGGGATATCCAGATTGGAAGGGGGGAGACAGTGGCAGATACGGCACGTGTGCTGGCTGGTTATGTCTATGCTATCAGTGCACGGGTGAACAGCCACGATACACTGGTAGAGCTTGCGGAGTGTTCTGATGTGCCGGTGATTAATGCACTGTCCGATCTTGAGCACCCCTGCCAGACACTTGCTGACCTGTTCACCATCCGGGAGTACAAGAACAGGCTGAACGGTCTGAGGTTCGCATGGATCGGGGACGGGAACAATGTCTGTAATTCTGCGATTCTTGGTTGTGCCATCGTTGGTATGGAGATCGTTGTTGCATGTCCGGAAGGGTATGAGCCGGATATGGATATTGTGGCAAAGGCAAGGGAACTTGGCGGAACTGTGCTGATCACCCATGACCCTGCCGAGGCGGCAAAGGATGCGGATGTCCTGTATACCGATGTGTGGGTGTCCATGGGAGATGAGGATGAGCGGGAGAAACGCATGCGTGATCTTAAGGATTTCCAGATCAATGCCGAGCTGGTGAATCTTGCAAAACACGATTCTATAGTGATGCACTGCCTGCCTGCACACAGGGGCGAGGAGATCACAGAGGAGGTCCTTGAAGGTCCGCATTCGGTGGTATTCGAAGAGGCTGAGAACCGGCTGCATGCACAGAAGGCGCTCCTGTTGAAGTTGATGGCGTAAAACCCGTCATCCTTCCCGCCGGAACACAAGATTTAACTACAAAAAACACTACTACAGAGTCTATCATATTGCGGGAGTTGCCCAGCCAGGTCAAAGGCGCTAGGTTCAGGGCCTAGTCTCGTAGGAGTTCGTGCGTTCGAATCGCACCTCCCGCACTATTTTAAAATTATTTACTTGTCTTGCTTTTTTGTACGCAACTCATATCACATCAATCTCGTCGGCGTCTGTGATAGAGTAACCATCACCCCTTAAACCCAATATCTCCCACTCTCGAATCTCCCATCCCATAGAGAATCCCGGGGTTGGTGGTGTTCCAGACTTTAGTTGAAAGTCAAAAACCGAGAGGTTGAGGGGACTATTGAGTTTGATGGAGTGAGGATACGGTACTATCCACTCTGGAAATTGTTGCGTAGTGTATATGTTCACTCTTTTGTATATGACCTGATAATTCTTTTTTCCATCAGTGTGAAAAATTGGTCAATGAATATCGCAAGCAGTATAGCAGGTATGGCACCTGCCAGTAGGGTTTTAGTATTATAACCAATGAGTCCTTGGAAAATAATCTCACCCAGCCCTCCACTACCTATGAAAGCTGTCAGCACTGCAATACTGTTGGCAAGGATGGCTGCGAATTTTATTCCTGCGAACATTGCCGGGTATGCATTTGGCAGCCTTATGTACCTGATTGTTTGCCACTGGCTCAGGCCCACACCCTGTGCATAATCTATCAGTTCAGGGTCCACATTGCTTAGACCGATATAGGTATTTTTGATTATAGGAAGAAGGGTACGCAGCATTATCGCTATCACAGCCGGTATAAATCCAATACCGATAAGTGGGACCATTATGGCTACGACAGCGAAACTGGGAACTGCCTGTACCAAATTCGAGAATTTCAATCCGAAAAAAGCCAGTTTCTTGCTATACAGTGATGCAAAGGCAAAGGGAATTGAAAAAAGTAAACTAATGAACAATGTGGTGTAAACAAGTATGATATGCTCCCATGTGGCATCAAGTATTGTTTCAAGGACTACCATTTGCCATACCTCTCATGGAGTTTTTTTTCAACGACACCTGCAAAACTGTCAAGTATAACAGCAAGAAGACCAGTCCACAGTCCTGCAATCAGGATGGCATCTTTCTCGTATAGCTGAATACCGTTCTGGAGCACTGTCCCGAGTCCTCCTGCAGCAACAAGTCCTCCCAGGGTCACCACACCCATACAGAACACAAGTGCTATCCTGATACCGCCTGCTATTAAAGGAAGAGACATGGGAATTTTAACTTTCCACAGTGTTTCTACTTGAGAGAGTCCGATGGCTCTGGCAACATAGGTATATTGTTCATCGACTCCTTTTAATCCAGTATAGGTATTCCTTGCAACCGGAAGGATCGAATAAAGCACTGATGCAGCAATTGTAGGACCTGCACCAAGACTAAGTATAGGAAGCAGTATCACGATAAGAGCAAGGTCCGGTATGGTCTCAACTATGTTAAGGATATTGAGCACTGTATTTGCCGTTCCTGGCCTGGAGTAGATGAAGATCCCTACAATAACCCCGATGACCGTTGAAAGTACAAGTGCGATGCTGAACATCTGCAAATGTTCTATGGTTCGAAGTGTCATCAGGTTCTTATCCCAGACGTCTATGACAGTCGGTAATACTGTTATCAAGTCTCACCTCGATCAGATCAACTTAAGCAGCACCTCGTCAGATATGAGAATTCCACCGGGATGGTCTTCGTTCATGACAATGGCAAGGTATTCCCCGCTTTTTTTCAATTCGGAGAGTGCAAAGGCAACGGAATCCAATGGCTGGAAGGTTTTAAGAGGCCTTGCAACATCAGCCAGTTTTTGAGTCTTTTCCCGGCATTTCATGAGGTCCACCATTGTTATCCTGCCGAGCAATTGGTCATTATCAAAGACAAATGCAGTCTCAAGGTCTCTTTCTGTCATTTCATCAACGGCATCACAGGTGTCCATTTTGCTGTCAAGTACATATTTGCTGTCAAAAGGAGACATCAGGTCTTTGACATTCAGCGTGTCCATGTGCTTGAACTTGCGGTTCGTATCAACGATCTCTGATACCATTTTAGTTGCAGGGTTGAAAATGAGTTCTTCAGGAGGTCCGACCTGCACGATCTTTGCCTGATCTACTATAGCTATCCTGTCTCCCAGTCTGAATGCTTCTTCAATATCATGGGTCACAAATATTATGGTCCTGCCAATCTCCATCTTTATTTTCAGGAACTCTTCCTGAAGTTGCTTCCGCAGTATCGGGTCCAGTGCACCGAAAGGCTCGTCCATCAAAAGTAGAGGTGGATCCATTGCCAGTGCCCTGGCCAGTCCAACACGTTGTTGCTGCCCGCCGCTCAACTGTCTTGGATATCTATTAAAAAAAAGATCAGTTGGAAGCGATACAAATTCCAGGAGGTATTGGACCCTTTCCTTTATCCGATCATTTTCCCATCCTTCGAGTTTTGGCACAAGCCCTATATTTTCCCCGATGGTCATGTGGGGGAAAAGGCCGATGTTCTGTATAACATAGCCCATGTTGCGTCTCAGGCGCACCGGATCAAGTTCCCTCGTATCAAGCCCATTGATGATGACACTTCCCGAATCCTGTTCTATCATCCGATTGATCATTCTCAGTATGCTTGTCTTCCCGGAGCCGCTGGGTCCTATCAAAATAAGCAGTTCTCCGCCATATATTTCCAGATCAAGCTCTTCGACCGCGAAACGAGAACCGTATTTCTTGGTTACCCCTTTTAACTGGATTGAATCGATTCTGTCAAATAGCCTCTCAGTATGCATTTTTTAACCTTATGATGAAATTTCCAGGTAAAAACCCGGATGAGGGATCCTATCCTTTGATCAGGCCTTCATCCACGAGGAACTGGTATGCAATATCGCGGGGTTCTTTCTGCTCCACATCGAACTGGTAGTTTAGCTCCCTCATAGTATCGGTATCTATCTTTCCTTCAAGTTTCTTCATTGCTCCTACAGCATCAGGGTTCTTTTGAGCAAAATCCTCTGTTACTATGATGATTGCGTCATAAGGTGGGAGAGCATGTTTATCGTCCTCAAGTACCCTTAGATCGAATACCTCGTTCCTTGTATCGGTCGTATAGGCGGAAACGGCTTCAACTTCGTCGTTCTTGATGGCCTCGTACATAACCGTAGCCACTGCCTGTTTGTAATCCTTAAACTCTATGCCGTATACCTCAGTTATACGGGGCAGGCCATCTTCACGGGTTGCGAATTCAGGGTCAGTACCAATTGTCATTTCCCCTGCGTATTCATCAAGATCGCTGATCTTCGTGACATTATGTTCTGCAGCCCAGTCTTCTTTTACTGCAATTGCATAAGCATCCTCAAAACCAAGGTTGCTCACAATCATTATCCTATCCTGTTCCATCAGACCTTTTTCGGTTTCAGCGAAGACGAGCTGTGGGTCCCAATCTTCAAGCGGTGGAAGTTTGAGAATTTGACTGTGAGCAGTCCCTGTATACTCGATATAAGCGTTGATCTGGTCTCCCTTCAAAGCCTCGTAGTTGACGAATGTGCCTCCAAGTCCCTGTTTTACATCAGTGTCATATCCGGCATCTTCAACTACAAGAGCTGTCATATGAGCCAGAATATAAGATTCCTGGAAGAGTTTTGATCCAATAACAACAGTTCCCTTTTCTTCTGCGGTATCAGAAGGTGTTTCTGTGCAACCGCTTAGAAGCATAACCACACATATGACTAAAGCCAATACAAATGTCCCTTTCACATGATCACCCCTAAAATTATTCTTTCCTATAGTGTTCTAAACCACATAACAGCCATCAATCTATTGAAATTTTTCCCCTAATACTCAACAAACCCCACCTCTTATAATCTTTCCGACTCAACCCCTGAGTAGATGCGGCAGGGGATTGCATACGTCCTGTTCCTCCCTTCGCCCCCGTTTGTAAGCCTGCAAGCCTGATATAGCATATGACATAAATTACATGGTGAACTACTCCACGCTTACGCATGGAGCTTCTTGCTTCATTCTTTGAACCAT
>CAZQWP010000033.1:0-10830 GCA_964597005.1 uncultured Methanosarcinales archaeon
GAACACAATGATATTCTTAATGGCAGGTAAACTGAGTTTACCCACACGATGTTAATGAGAACCAACACAATTAAATTAACTTATTTTCATATCGAAATCCGTGCCTTATATTCAAAACAAATATCATATACCTTATAAACACTGATTTGATAACTACCTGAACACCAACATCGAACATTGTACGCCTCACTTAAACCTCAAAAACAGAGATCGATAATCATGAACACATTTTCACCCACCTTTGCAGCAAGAGCCCTGTGGCAACTCAGGGTCAGAAAAAGACCACTTGTCTTATCACATACTGTTAATTCGCGGTGCAACATGAGATGCAAGTTCTGTGAATACTGGAAGGAAGGTGGGGACGAGATGACAAGGGAGGAGATATTCAGATATCTTGATGATGCACGGTCTTTTGGGATACTGATATATAACGCATGGGCCACCGAACCACTCCTTCGGGACGACATGCCACAGATACTTGAACACGCCAAAAAACTTGGTATGACAACCTTCCTCATAACCAATGGGAAACTCCTGTACAAAAGAGCCGATGAGCTGGAACACCTTGATTATCTCTCTGTATCAGTGGATGGCACAAAGAGCTATAAAGAGATCCGGGGAATCGATTTCAGTGAGATACTGCCCGGAATAAAGAAAGCGAAAGACAGGATGAAAAACCCTCTTCTTATGAACTGCGTGATCAGCAGTAAGAACCTTGACGATATCGAAGAACTCGTACACATGGCACGGGAACTGGAAGTTAAGATATCCTTTGAACCGCTTTACGAGTTCGGTGGAATTGACAATGATGTGTGGAACGAGATCGGGATACGGGATATGGTAAAGTACAAAAAAACCGTCGAGCGCATAATAGAGATGAAAAAACAGGGATATCCGATTATAAACTCTGTGACGTATCTTACCATGATTAAGAACCTTGAACCGAACTATACCTGCCATGCAAGTGACATAATCTTAAATGTCACAGCAGATGGCACTGTGGAGAACTGCCGCGTTAAGAGGGAAAAGCTTGGAAATGTTAGGGATGGGATCAAAAATGTATGGGATTCTTCAAAGAACAGGAGAAAAGCAATTTCCAGAGAATGTGAAGGATGTCTCTTTTTTGGTTATGTTGAAAACAGTCTTATGCATGAGTTTGTACCGGAAGTAATGCTACATTACGAGTGGATGTAGTGGCTTAGCGGTTTAGCATTTTCTTTTTCTCAGTGGTTTTACTATTACTTTATCGTGGTTTTTGATTTCCAGAACCCGGGATGCATTGCCCTGATTTGCTGATATCTCCAAGAAACCGTGACTTCCGATAAGTGTAAGCACATCACTTATCCTGACCATGCCGTAGGTCCGCAAAAATGGCATTTTATTACCGGATACGCATAAATCTTCTCCGTAATCGGCAATTTTAAGGATCATTTCCTGTGGTATATTTGTGATGATGTTTCCGAAATTATCGATAAAGACCACTTCGCCTTTGATCGTATTGCCGCAGATCTCAGCCTTTTCAAGATATATATCCACGAAATCATCAATTTTGTTGCCGATCTCTTTGAGCTGCATTCTATCTGACAGATACGCACCAACAGGTGCGAATATATCCCTTCCGTGGAAAGTGGACGAAACGTTACGAAGCAAGTTCTCGTTCCTGATATCATAAACCTCGATTTCACCCAGCCTGCGGGCAGCCGGGATCAAGAGACCATTGTCAGGCCCTACAAAATACTGTCCACCTGCAGATATGGCAATTGGACGACGCCTTGTCCCAACTCCTGGGTCGACCACAGCTACATGCACCGTTCCTCTGGGAAAATACTCCACAATCGAGTAGAGGGCAAACGCACCAGCACGGATGTCGGCAGGTGGGATGGAATGGGTTATGTCAATGATGTTTGCACTTTCATTTATCTGCAGGATCACAGCCTTAAGAGCCGCTGGATACAGTGAACCAAAATCCGTTGTGAGGGTGATTACTACCATATAACAGAATTAAAATTGATGCTATAAAAGAAGTAAGGATTTAGAAAAAGAATCGTATAAAAAAACAAAACTGATACTTTTTCCTTGTTAGGACTCTACCTTTATTATGCATAACAACATACCTCCCGGAAATGAGCACTGTCGTATTCACAGAGAAAAACAAAGCTGCTGCCCAGATCGCAAGTATACTGAGCAGCGGTGGTTTTACCCGCATAACTGTGGAAGGGGTTCAAGTATACAATTTTAAGAAAAACGGTAGTCAGTGGCGGGTTATGGGACTATCCGGTCACATCATGGGATACGACTACCCGGAAGAATACAACAACTGGCGTGCTGTTGACCCGGCGGTGCTTCTCGATACAGCACCCATTAAGTCCGTGACCAAGAAAAACTATGGTAATGCCATTGAGCACCTTGCCAGGTCTGCAGATGAAATAATCCTTGCATGCGATTTTGACAGGGAAGGGGAAAATATCGGATTTGAGGCTAAGTCCATAGCAGAGAACGTATCCAGAGCACCCATAAAGCGCGCGCGGTTCTCTTCACTTTCAGCCGGTGAGATCAATCGTGCATTTGAAAAACCGGTTGAACCTGACAGAAATATGGCCATGGCTGCCGAAGCCCGTCAGATACTGGACCTGAAGATGGGAGCAACATTTACCAGATACGTGACTCTTTCGGTACGGGAAAAGGCACGCACAAAGGGTGTGCTCTCTATTGGACCATGCCAGACACCCACCTGCGGGTTCGTGTACCAGCGCGAGCGTGCCATCCTGGACTTCGAATCAAAGGATTTTTGGAAGATCGAAGCACTTTTCAGTGCAAAGGGTTCTGTCTTTCAGGGTTCGCACCGTTCAGGTCACATTGCCGAGAAAGCAAAAGCCGATGCAATATTTGCGAAAATAAGAGGTTGCAAGAGCGGTACAATTGTCAAAAAAAGCGTAAAAGATGCGCAGACCAATCCGCCATATCCATTGAACACAACCGAATTTCTAAAGCGTGCATCACGATTTTCAGGTATCAATCCTGAGCAGGCTCTTGAAATTGCCGAGCAGCTGTACCTTTCCGGTTTTATCAGCTATCCAAGGACCGAGACAAACAGGTATGCCAATGATTTTGATTTTAAATCCCTGCTCATACTTTTCACTAAAGGGAAATATGCAGAATATGCACTTTCGATACTCTCAGATAAAATATCCTCTCAGAACGGTAAGAAGGATGCCCATGACCATCCGCCCATACATCCAATAAAAGCGGTATCTGAGAAGGATATTTCAAAGGCAGTTAGCATCCCGCATGCATGGGATGTGTATGACCTTATTGCCCGCCACTTCCTTGCAAACCTGATGCTACCAGCGGTATTTGAAAAGACCCATCTTGAGATATCGGTCAAAGACGAGATATTTGATTCAAGCGGGTCCGTGCAAAAAGATGCAGGATGGATGCGTGTGTATCTCTTTGAAACAAAGAACGATAAGCTGCTGCCGCGTATAGAAGTGGGCGAGAACGCAGACATTAAGAAGTTAACAAACACAAAATCCAGAACAGCTCCTCCAAAAAAGTTGACCGAAGCCGAACTTTTGACACTGATGGATAAACACGGCATCGGTACCAAAGCAACAGCACCATCGCACATAGGTACCAATAAAAAACGAGGCTATTTTGAGACTAAGGGCAAGTCGATTTCAATCCTTGATACTGGTTTTGCACTCATGGACGCACTTTACGGTTCTGTCCCAATCCTCGTCAAACCAGATATCCGTGCTCGCATAGAAACATTGATTCAGGAAGTGGAGGATGGGAAAAAGCCGTTTGAGACCGCACTTGAAGAAGGAACGGAACTGATAAAGGAAATGTATACCCAGCTTTCTGCAAATAGGAGTGAACTGGTATCCCGGCTTGCAGGCACGATTCAGGATGAAGCTGTATCAGTTGATAAGAAGAACTTTGTAGGGAAATGCCCGGAATGCGGACGCGTTCTCAGGATAATAACCACGGATAAAGGGCGCTTTGTTGGCTGCACAGGATACCCGCAGTGCAGGAATACATACCCACTCCCAAAGGCAGGTGTACTGGCCGTAATGCGGAGCCGTGAGTGCAAAAAAGGTGGTGTCGGGGTCGTGAAGGTTGGGAACAAATATCACTGGGCAATAGGTGTCGGTCCCTGCTTCAACTGTGAACTTCAAAAGGAGTGTTTTCCTCCGGAAGTTGTCGGAGCTTGTCCAAACTGTAATGGAAAGATGTTTTTAATAACAACAAAAAATACGCGTTTCCTTGGCTGTACCAACCGCTGCGGTTACACCGAATCCGTACCAAAGACCGGCAGACTTACCGTACTTGACAGGCTGTGCGAGAGGTGCGGATGGCATCTTATCCGCGTAAAAGAACAGGGGAAGGATGCCCGTGAGTCCTGTGTGAACCGAAAATGCGCGCAAAGTTCAAGGATAAAGGCATCAAAGTAAAACAATGAAATGATCATCAATTTTGCAGAATCACAGACCATTAGCCTGAGGGCTAACCAGAAGCTAAAGATTACCACATCGGGACAGCAGGCTTGCACCATTACGTTCCTGAATTTCAGCGCTGCACTTACAAGGGACAATAACATGAGCTTGCGCCTTTACGGGGGCGACGGGATGGCTGTCGTGAACTGCTTTCAACTGCAATCGAAGTAACTGTGGATTTATTGCCTGACACTATCAACCTTTTTTCGATGTCAACATACTGGATAACGGCATGATATAGGTAACTGGCAATAAATCAGAATCCGGTGATTTTATTTTACTGCAGTGCCTGAAAGACGTTAAAATTGGAATTTCAATTTTTTCGGATAGTTGATATGGAGATAAAGGCAGTATAACGCTGCAAATTTTCTGATTAGTTGGTGAAATACACGTCATTAGGCACCAGGTTAAAAATATTATTCCACAGAGATTTTAAGCAAAGGATTTATATATAATTACCTCATTCGTTCGCATAGAGGCGAAGAGTACAATGTGCTTGAAACGTTCTCATTTCCATATCCAGTCAAGCAAAATCCCTAAATTACCTCCTATACCTCCTATCTAAACTCTTCGTCTCTTTCCACCCAATTAACACCAAATTTTTCATTGAATGCAACCTCCCGAACATCTTTGCGTGTGGATGAGCGTTCTTCATCCATGGGATTTCCGATTGCAAGCACTGCCATCAGTTCAAATGGATCAGGAGCATCCAGGATCAGGTTCACTTTTTCTTTCCGGTTCAGTATCTCACCGAGCCAGACGGCACCAAGTTCGAGGTTACAGCATGCAAGCAGCATGTTCTGGATAGAAGCACCAACCGCCTGAACGTCCTTCACATAATTATAAATCGCATCCTTGTCCAGAAACACCGCGATCAAGACCCGGGCACCCTGAACCACATTACTATAACGGGTGCAACAGGCGATCTCTTCGATGGTATCGCGGTCCTGCACCACAATATAGCGCCATGGCTGGTTGTTCAATCCTGAAGGTGCCCACCTGCCAGCATTCAGTATCGTATTAATATACGTCTTAGCAACAGGTTCGTCCGTAAATTTGCGAACACTCCGCCTTGACAAGATAGTGTCAATAACCCCGGGCAATACCAGACCTCCCAAATAGCCTCTTCGTGTTTGCGGAAAACATCAACCCTACAAACACGAAGATAGACCTTGAATTTAAGCCTTATTCTTCATTGAGTTCACTGTTAAGCCACGGCATCATGGCCCTGAGTTTCCTTCCCACGACCTCTACAGGATGTTCTTTCTCCTGACGCTCCATTGCGGTCAGGACCGGGTGATTGGTCTGTCCCTCAAGCACGAACTCGCGGGCGAACTCACCGTTCTGGATCTTTTCCAGTGCATCGTACATGGCTTCTCTTGAAAGTTCATTGATGACCTTTGGACCGATGGTAAGACCACCGTACTCTGCTGTATTGGATACCGAATACCACATCTTTTCAAGCCCGCCTTCGTGTATCAGGTCAACTATGAGCTTTAATTCGTGCAGCGTCTCAAAATATGCCATCTCGGGCTGGTATCCAGCCTCCACCAGAACCTCGAAGGATGTTTTGATTAGTGATGCCACACCACCGCAGAGGTCCACCTGCTCACCGAAAAGGTCGGTTTCGGTCTCCTCGCGGAAGGTCGTTTCAATTACACCGGCCCTAGTGCACCCGACACCCTTTGCGTGTGCAAGAGCCAGGTCATGCGCATTTCCTGTGGCGTCCTGGAATATCGCAATAAGACCGGGCACTCCCGCTCCGTCCTTGTATGTTCTTCTCACAAGGTGTCCAGGGCCCTTTGGAGCAATCATATAGACATCGATGTCTTTTGATGGCACTATCTGGTTATAATGAATATTGAACCCATGCGAGAATACCAGTGCGTTTCCTGCTTCAAGTCCGAGCTCCATCTCTGCATAGAATACTTTTGACTGGATCTCGTCAGGCAACAGTATCTGGATAACATCCGCAGTTTTTGCAGCTTCTGCAACGGTCATTACCTTAAGACCGTCCTTTTCTGCCTGTGCCCAGCGTGAACTGCCCTTTCTAAGACCCACTATAACGTTTAAGCCGGAGTCATGAAGGTTTTGTGCCTGTGCATGTCCCTGACTTCCGTACCCCATAACTGCTATTATCTTATCTTTCAATGCGCCGATATCGGCGTCTTTATCGTAATACATCTGTACCATCTATATACCTCCTAAAATTCATTCTACTCGATAAATACGACTTGCTGACCTTTAAACGCTCTTTGCACCCCGGGTCATTGCAATCTTACCTGTCCTCACCATTTCTTTGATCCCGAAGGGGCGCAGAAGCTTTTCCATTGCCCTGATCTTCTCATCGTCACCTGTGACCTCTATGGTCATGGATTTGGAAGCCACATCCACTATCCTTGCCCTGAAGATGTCCACTATCTGGATTATCTCAGAGCGTGTGTTCGCGTCTGCGGCAACCTTGATGAGTGACAGCTCCCTCTCAATGGCTTCATCTGCCTTGATGTCTGTTACCCTGATGACATCAATCAGTTTGTTAAGCTGCTTGGTGACTTGCTCAAGCACATGGTCATCGCCCCGAACAACGATTGTCATCCGAGATATTGTGGGGTCTTCCGTGACCCCTACTGCCAGACTATCAATGTTATAGCCACGTCTCGAAAAAAGTCCGGAGACCCTTGAAAGTACACCGGCCCTATTTTCAACCAGAACTGCAAGTGTATGTTTCATTATTTCCTCTCCAGATCCATTATCTCATTGATTGCAGCACCTGCAGGTACCATGGGCGATACATTCTCCTCGGGCTCAATTACGAAATCAATGACCGTGGGCCTTCCTGATGCGATGGCTTCATCGATCACCGGACGTACTTCTGACGGCTTCTCAGCCCGGAGTCCAAGTGCACCATAGGCTTCAGCAAGCTTTACGAAATCCACACTACCCTTGATGGTCGTGAAGGAATACCGATGCTCAAAGAACAATTCCTGCCACTGCCTCACCATCCCAAGGTAGCCGTTGTTAAAGATCGCAACAATGACCGGGATGTCATTTTCAACAACCGTCGCCAGTTCCTGCGAACTCATCTGGAACGAACCGTCCCCTGCGATATCGAAGACGACTTTATCAGGCTTGCCCAGTTTCGCACCGATGGCAGCCGGAAATCCGTAACCCATTGTTCCAAGTCCCCCGGATGTAATAAACGTACGTGGCTCCCTGAACTTGAAATATTGTGCAGCCCACATCTGGTGCTGTCCCACTTCTGTAACGATTATTGCATCCCCGCATGCTTCGCATATCTGCTCGACGATGTACTGTGGTTTTATGATGTCGTCACTCTTGATGTAGTGAAGCGGATATTCTTTCTTCCACTGTTTTATTTTATCCAGCCATGCTTCAGACTTGCATTTATTTGAATATTTTACCAGGAATTCCAGAACCCACTTTGCATCCCCGACGATAGGAGTGTCTACACGCACGTTCTTTGATATCTCTGCCGGATCGATGTCGATATGGATGACCCTTGCATTCGGTGCAAAGGATGCGACCTTACCCGTCACCCTATCATCAAACCGTACACCAACAGCGATCAATAGATCGGATTCTTGAATCGCATAGTTCGCATACTTGGTGCCGTGCATCCCGAGCATGCCAAGGAATAGCGGATGATCTGCAGGAAATGCACCCATTCCTGTAAGTGTTGTGGTAACGGGTGCCATGATCATTTCGGCAAGCTTGAGCAGCTCGCCGCTTGCATTGGAATTGATGATCCCTCCACCTACATAGATAACAGGGTTCTTTGATCTTGCAATTTCTGCCGCTGCCCGCTTGACCTGCTGAATGTTGCCTTTCACCGTGGGTTTGTATCCACGGAGCTCCACACTGTCAGGGTAGGAAAAATCGATCTCATCCGTGGTAATATCCTTTGGAAGGTCGATGAGGACCGGTCCCTGTCTTCCGGTTGATGCAATATGGAAAGCCTCTTTGACAATTCTGGGCAGTTCTTTTACATCCTGTACAAGGTAGTTGTGTTTTGTGATCGGGAGCGTGATACCTGTGATGTTGGCTTCCTGAAAGGCATCATTCCCAATCAGGGAACTGGGTACCTGACCTGTTAACGCCACCATGGGAACAGAATCCATATACGCGTTTGCAATGCCTGTAACAAGGTTAGTGGCGCCGGGACCTGACGTTGCAATGCACACTCCAGTCTTGCCGGTTGCACGCGCATATCCATCTGCCGCATGTGCTGCTGCCTGTTCATGGCGCACAAGGATGTGACGTATATCAGCATCGTACAGTTCATCGTATATCGGGAGCAGGACTCCGCCGGGATAACCAAATATGGTTTCTACATCCTCTTTATAGAGGCACTCAATAAGAGCCCGCGCACCTGTCATTTTTTCTGTTGGTCGGCTCATACTTTTTCTCTCTCTTTATTTATAACCAGTAATTACTTTTTGATACTCAAATATTTCAGTTAAGTCTGTTGCTAGAATGGTTCTCTATTCAACATTCTACTAATAATCCTATATCAGGTGGTTGATCCCATTCAGGACGGCTTCAACGGATGCCATTATTATATCGGTACGTGCACCCCTTGCCGTAACGATCTTACCGTCCTTTGAGAGTTTGACTAGAACCTCAACCAGTGCATCCGTACCACCTGTAATTGCGTCTACATGATATTCCTCTAATTGGATATCTGCAACTCCTGAAACCGCCTTTCGAATAGCACTTATTGCAGCATCCACGGGCCCGTCACCGATTCCAGCTTCAACAACTTCTATGCCACCCACATTCAGTTTTATTGATGAGGTAGGTGTTACTTTGTTGCCGGATACCACTGTAAACTCTTCCAGCTTTACCTTTGACTCGCGGTAAATATCCAGTACTGCTTCTGCAATCGTCTGCAGGTCCGCATCAGTCACATGTTTTCCATGGTCTCCGAGTTCTTTTACCCTGTCCAGTATCTCATTAAGCTGTGAATCATCCACATCCAGACCCAGTTCTTTCAGTGCAAGTGTTACCGAACTCTTGCCAGCGTGTTTGCCCAGTATGATCTTTCGTTCGCGTCCGATCACTTCAGGTCCTATGGGTTCGTATGTCGAAGTGTCTGCAAGTAGCCCGTGGACATGAATGCCAGCCTCGTGTGTGAATGCATTGCCCCCAACGAGTGATTTGTTCGCAGCAACGGCTATACCGGTTAAACGGCTTACGAGTCTGGACGTCTTGTATATTTCTCCAAGTTTAATGCCTGTATCATACTGGTAAAGCCATTCGAGGATCATGATCATTTCTTCCAGTGAAGCGTTGCCTGATCGTTCACCAATACCGTTGATTGTTGCATGTGCCTCTACTGCACCGGCTGCAAGTGCGGCAATAGTGTTGGAAACCGCAAGTCCGAAATCGTCATGGCAGTGCACGCTCACCGGTGCTTTTAGTGCAGATGAGAGTTCCCTGAATATCCTGGTTGTTTTTTCCGGGACCAGCATGCCCACGGTATCGCAGTAGCATATCCTGTCAGCACCGGCGTCTATTCCATCTGAGTACAGCGATTTTAAAAAGGTAAGGTCTGCACGGGATGCGTCCTCGCCACTGAGTTCCACTATAAGACCGTGGTCTTTTGCATATTCTGTAATATCCACTGCCATCTGGCGGACGGTTTCCCTGTCTTTCTTAAGTCTGGCAGTGATATGCAGATCAGATACCGGTGCGACCAAGTGAATGGAATCTACGTTGCATTCAAGTGCAAAATCCACATCTTGCTTCATGATGCGGCAGTAACTGCATATTTCAGCATTGAGCCTTTCAGCAGATATTGCACGGATGGATTCCCGCTCGCCTTTGGATGTGATGGCGGAACCCGCTTCAATAATGTCTACCCCCAGTTCATCCAGCTTCCGTGCGATCCAGAGTTTCTCTTCAGTTGTAAGCGCTACGCCAGGCGTCTGTTCGCCGTCTCTCAACGTTGTGTCCAGAAAACAAATATTTTCGAATAATATAATCCCTCATTTGTGTTTTTTTGCTAATCTTGACATTGCTACCTATGTTGGTGCGTTTTATAGTAGAAAGAAGTCCTTTATGACATTTTTCCCCCTATTATGGACAGGTTATCAAACACGGTTTATCAAATCAGCATTCCAGATATACACCCACATGATTTAGGTTTTTTGGTTGTTGAGATGATAGGTGGCATCGAAAAATCATGAACCTCCGGCAAAATCGACACAACTTGTTTAAAACTTTAACGTTTAGCCTAGAAGTCCCTTTTCGTAAGATGGGGATGAAAGGCGTACTATCCGCATACAACATTGAAAGATAACATATTTATAGT
>CAZQWP010000034.1:0-10682 GCA_964597005.1 uncultured Methanosarcinales archaeon
GTGGACTCGGCGGGAATTGAACCCGCGGCCTTTACGTTGCGAACGTAACGATCTTCCCCTGATCTACGAGCCCAAAAAATAAAAAAGAGAAGGGAACTATTTACAGGGGTCGGCCAAGTTCAACGACCTGAACGCTCTCGACGCCGGAAACGGCTGCGAAAGCCTCTTCCACCTGTTCTGTGCCTCCTTCAAGGTCTCCCACGAGCACGACCAGCATAAGTGCCTTCAAGCCAAACGCAATTGGCTCCTCCTTTGAACCGTAGAGTTCAGAGCCTTGCGGCAGCACAGCCGCCAGTCTGTTCTTAAGGTCTTTCAGATCAGTGTCCACACTTTCTGGCATGACTTTAATTGTTGCTGCTACGTCACCCATTTTAATCACTCACGGTCCTAAAAATCCGCATGAAGGGCATTTATATGAATTGCTCTGCTGTCTGCAACTAACACATCTTCCAAGTTCTGTGTCGCATGATGGACAGGGGAATCGCACATATCCGCGTTCCACAAGACGCACTCCACAGGTTGTACAGAATTCGACTTTTGATTTTACCATTAAATATCTCCTTTTAATTCAATAATTGTGATACTAAAATAACGTATAGGTTATTGAAATGGTTCACTATTTGAGTGATTTCTGTACATACATGGTATGTAATTTAAATATTCCCCTTCATGTATGTTCCAGTAACAGACTCACATCTGACAGCAGCAACCACACGATTCGGGTAATGCCCGTTCACGATCACACAATCCATGCTGTTTGCTCTCATAAACGTTGGGAATTCGGTGTCTGTGCAACTGGTCTTCATCTTTTCAAGTTCCCGGGCACTGATCTCCACTGCAAGGTTTCCGTCTATGAGAACACCGTCAACATCCGTTACTTTGATAAACCGGGCATCAAGGCGCTTTGCCACCCATGCAGCGATCGTATCAGAGGTCACGTCCCATGAATGGGGGAGTTCGTCAGTGGTCTTAAGTAGCTTGTAAGGAAGGAGTATCGATATCCCAAAAGTCAAGTGTTCAATAGTTTCAATTCCCTTTGCACCTGTTTTGTCAATGAGGTAGTGGGCATACTGTTCCATTGCAAGGATCGCCATCCAGTGTGCAGCCTCATCACCTATGTCATACTGTGCTCCCTTTGAGCGTATCGTATCTGCAAATACGCCACCTCCGGGTACGATCAGTATCGAGATGTTTTTTTCAGTTTCCGTAACCTCGACCAGCTTTTTAAGAATATCCGGCGCGGAGTCCATCAAACTGCCGCCAATCTTCACGACCACTTTCATGACTTATCCACTGTCAATTTTTGATATCTGATTCAAGCATTTTCGCTGCGGCATAGGCAGGAAATACCTTTGAAATATCAGTGCCCCATTTTTCAGCCACAGAGATGCATTCAAAACCAAGCCTTCCTGCAGTCTCTTTGATTAGGAATTCCCCGATCCCGGCAGCAACTACCCTGTTCAGTCCATTTCGCTCTGCAACCTCGGAAATGGCTTCACTTAGGACCGAAATCTGTTTTTCTTTCACCTGCCTGGCAATATTTTCAATATCCATGGACGATATCTCGGTAAGATCTGCACAGACGACACGCGCAAGGCGGCGCATTGCATCTGTTTTAGACTTCCCTTCCCCATCTGCAGTTTCACAGGTATACAGTTCAGGGGGGATATCTCCAAGGATTAGGTATGTGTCTGCGGTGGATGCAAACAACTCGGACGATGTACGGCAGGTACCGGTGCTTACTTCAGCAGTTTCAAGCAGCGCAGCAATGTTGGTGCGCAGGGTGCCGGCATACACAAGTTCACTGCGCAAAAGGCGGAAAAAGTCGGTGTGCCCGGCAGCATGTTTTCCTTCTATTATCGGGATGATATCGCTTGTGGTACTTCCCACATCTACGAAAATGCAACTGCCAATTTCCGAACCGATCAGGCGTGTGGATGCCGCCCAATTTGCAGCGGCAAGATTCGAAATATCCCCGGATGTATCAGTAAATGTTCCCTCGTTGTTTATATACCGTTTCTCACAGTCGAATGCATCCTCAATAGCATCCATCATGAACCTGATGCCTGCTTCCTTGTTAGCAAAACAGTCGGCAAGTTCCCCTGTCATCACAACACTCACCTTATCTGGATTCAGGCGGTGTGCTATTTCTTTAAGTGCTAAAGGCAGTTTTGTATCTTTCCACAACGGTATGTAGTGCAATTCATTGATGCTCCCATCTGCCGATGCAACCTTTGTATTTGCTCCCCCAATATCAATACCGATGATCATCATTGTAAATCCTCTTTTGAAAACATGCACATTCCATTGATCTCAACCGATTGAGGAAGCTCTCCAGAACAACTTTTAAGCAAAAGGTCCCCGATCTCTTCTTTCATCACCTTGCATATGCCGAACATGGATGTGGTTGGTCTTGGATTAACATCCACAACATAGAGTCTGGTTCCAAGCACGATATCAACACCGATGTATCCGTGACAGTTGAGGGTTTTTGCCACAGCTATTGCAGTGTCGTACAGTTCTTGCTGGTATGGGGTTCGGTATGGTGTCAGACACCCATTATATTCGATTGGTGACTCTTCATTTTCCGGATAGAAATCTATCTTCTGCTGGTTCACGGTAAGTGGCAGGACATGGTCACCACAAACGAGGCTCACACTTAGGTGTTCACCCACTATATACTCAGTTGCAATAAATCCCTCCTCCGGTACAAAATCAGAACACAAACGCGTATTTTCAGAAGCGGACCCTGAGATTGGCTTGACTACATAACGTCCACCATTGGGCTTGTCAAAAATTCGTGGGACTGGTATTCCGGCAGAGAGCAGTTTTTCGGTGCATTTGACCTTGTCTGCGCACAAGGCAGAGGATTCCGGAGAGCACCCGAGGTTCATAGTGTTCTCTTCTATGATCTTTGTCAGGTCAAAAAGCAGTTCATCAGGTGCTATTATGAGTCCAGCATCACATTTTTTTGCTTCGTTTTCAAGCACTGACTCAAAGTTATCCTCGTTTGATTCAACAGGTGTACCGTCTTTTAGAACAGTACCGTTTGATGTGTATATCACATCATGTCCCAGACGGGTAAAGCTTTCAGCAAGTGTCTTTAACATTGCTTCGCCTTCAAGGAGAAACGTGCCGCCAATTCCAATGCTGACTGCGTATTCGGCAAGTAATACTTTCATGTTGGATGCAATTTCACTACTCGATATATATGATTTGTTATTCGATTGGTGAATTTTGGGTTACTATATATTTTTGTAATAATAAATATATACTATCAACACATCACGTTTTAATTGAGAGGGATGTATAATGGAAACTATCTCTAATAACAATAATCCTTTTGTTCAGGCACTTGCCGTTTCTACGGTAATGGCAGTATTCATGATCGGGGTAGCACTTGGTATAATGGATATGGTATCTGCCGAATCAAATGGTCTTCCGCTACCTTTTCCGATAGTATTGCTCATATTTGCAGTGATATTTATTACAGGTTCCGTGTTCTTCGAGCAGCGTGGTGCTGACCATATAGGTTCCTTGATCGGCGGTACCATTGTGGCATTCAGTTCGACTTTTGCTTGTACATCATTTTTCGGGGGAGCTATGTATGCATTGAAAGGTGGGATCACAGCAATTGGAATCGGGCAGATAATATCTGCACTTGCAATTTGCATGATCGTCAGTATGGTGATAGTCAAATTACTGCAACATAAGTTGAAGGAGGATTACATTTAAGTTTCTTGTTGTATATAATTTATAAAATTATGTTAGTTCGAGTCTGTCGGACTCCTTGAACGTGAGTCCAAGGTCTCCAAGTAAATCCGACTGGAGGGGGGATTTTCTTGCACGATTTGGGTATATGGGGGTGTACTGTTTAAAGCAAACTGTATTTGCAGTGTAGACTGTAGGCAACGGCATAGAAAAACTATTTATAGAACTACAAACAATCATCAGACCGAATGAACTCTACCGTGTATCATATTTAGGCGGGGATATAAATAATGGCTGACGAATCTAATGAAAATGAAAAAATGGATTCTGAATCAGTAAAGACCGGGGAAGAAGGTCTGGATGAGGAACAATTGAAAGAGGACGAGGTTGCTAAACTGAAGGACCAGCTTCTGCGCCTATCAGCAGAGTTTGACAATTTCAGAAAACGAAGCATTCGGGAGAAAGGAGAATACCGCAAGTTCGCAGTTGAGAACATCATGATCGAGCTGCTTGAGGTATGCGACAATTTCGAACGTGCCCTGGATTCTGCAAAAAAGGCTGACAGTGTTGATTCTGTGATCGAAGGTGTTGAGATGGTATTCAACCAGTTTGTCTCGATCCTTAAAAAGGAAGGGCTTGAGAGAATCGAATGCGAAGGTTGTGAATTTGATCCGCATATGCATGAAGCGATGACGCACATTAAAACATCAGAACAACAGGATAATACCGTTATCGACGTGCACAAGCCAGGATACACGCTTTACTCAAAGGTCATACGACCCGCAATGGTCACGGTTGCAATAAATCCTGAAGAGGATTAATAGGGTGAATCATCACAATGATAACATCTAAGTGATATGTATCATTAAATAGGAACAAACCAAAAAGTGATTTTATTATCAATTACAAATGAGAGGTATATACAATGGGAAAGATATTGGGAATTGATTTGGGAACTACCAATTCGTGTATGGCAGTAATCGAGGGCGGTGAGCCTACTGTAATACCGAATGCCGAAGGCGGAAGGACGACCCCATCAGTTGTAGGATTTTCAAAGAAAGGTGAGAAACTTGTTGGACAGGTTGCCAAAAGACAGTTGATAGCCAATCCCGAAAACAGCGTAAGTTCTATTAAAAGGCATATAGGTGAGGCAGACTACAAGGTGCGTCTCGGTGGCAAGGATTATTCTCCACAGGAGATATCTGCTATGATCCTCCGAAAGATGAAAGAAGACGCTGAGGCATATCTTGGTGAGACCATCACACAGGCAGTGATCACAGTGCCTGCATACTTCAATGATTCACAGAGGCAGGCAACAAAGGACGCAGGAACCATCGCAGGGCTTGAGGTTATGAGGATCATCAATGAACCGACAGCAGCCTCACTTGCTTATGGTCTTGATAAATCCCAGGGCGAACAGAAGATTATGGTCTACGACCTTGGTGGCGGTACTTTTGATGTATCCGTTCTCGATCTTGGTGATGGTGTTTTCGAGGTGCTTTCAACAAGTGGGGACACGCATCTTGGTGGAGATGATTTTGATGAGCGGATCGCTAAATATCTAGTTGAAGAGTTCAAGAAAGCAGAAGGTATCGACCTGTCCGGTGACAAGGCCGCACTCCAGCGCTTGACAGATGCGGCAGAGAAAGCAAAGGTCGAACTGTCCGGTGTGGGTACTAGTAACATTAACCTGCCATTTATAACTGCAGATGCGAACGGTCAGCCAAAGCATATAGATATTGATATTACGCGGGCTCAGTTCGAAAAAATGACATCAGACCTTGTGGAAAAAACCCTGGTTTCGATGAAGCAGGCATTGAGCGATGCAAAGCTCACGCCAAAAGACCTTGACAGGGTGCTCCTCATAGGCGGTTCTACCCGAACCCCGGCAGTGCTTGAGACGGTTAAAAAATTCACTGGCAAGGAACCCTACAAGAACATAAACCCGGATGAAGCAGTGGCTCTGGGAGCTGCCATCCAGGCAGGTGTGCTTGGTGGCGAAGTGAAGGAAGTCCTGCTGCTTGACGTTACACCACTCACGCTTGGCATCGAAACACTGGGTGGCGTTGCAACACCGCTTATTGAGCGGAACACAACCATACCCACAAAGAAGAGCCAGATATTCTCTACAGCTGCAGACAGTCAGCCATCCGTGGAGATACACATATTACAGGGTGAGCGGGGCATTGCTTCAGCGAACAAGACACTTGGTCGTTTCATGCTTGATGGCATACCTCCGGCACCAAGAGGAATGCCCAAGATCGAAGTTACCTTTGACATCGATTCCAACGGTATCCTCCATGTGAAAGCAAAGGATATTGGAACCGGAAAAGAGCAGTCCATCTCGATCCAGAAGCCGGGCGGTCTGTCAGATGAAGAGATCGACCGTATGGTAAAGGATGCTGAAGTGCACGCAGAGGAAGATGTCAGGCGTAAGGAAGAAGTTGAAGTTAGAAACAATGCTGAATCGCTTGTAAGCGCAGCCGAAAAGACCATGAAAGATGCAGGAGACATTGCGACACCTGAGCAAAAATCCTCAATTGAAGCGGCAATTTCTGATCTAAAGGAAGCACTTGAGGGGGAGGACATCGAGGCGATCAAGACAAAGACCGAAGCTCTCCAGAATGCTGTCTATGAAGTATCCACTGCCATGTACCAGAAGGCACAGGAGGAAGCGACAGCAGCAGCCAGTGCGGCAGAAGCTGAAGAAACTGAGGGCCAAACAGGCGAACCCTCCGAAGAAACTGTTGTCGACGCGGATTATGAAGTTGTCGACGAGGATAAATAAATATATGAAATAACACCGGCGCAGGATACTGTGACGTAGCTGGCAGTATTTTGCGCGCATTTTTTCTAGTAATACTGGTATAAGGAATCTTGCATGTCCACAAAACGTGATTATTATGAGATACTCGGAGTATCAAAAGAAGCATCAGAACCAGAACTTAAAAAAGCATACCGCAAGCTTGCAATGAAGTTCCATCCTGACAAGAACAAAGAAGCTGATGCGGAAGAGAAGTTCAAGGAGATCTCCGAGGCTTATGCAGTGCTCTCTGACACGGACAAAAGGGCACAATATGACAGGTTCGGACATGAAGGGATCGACAACCGCTACTCCACAGAAGATATATTCAGGACTGCCGATTTTGGAGGTTTTGAGGATATCTTTGGGGATGCATTCAATATATTTTTCGGGGGAGGCGGTAGGCGAAGAAGAAGTCATCCTACAAGAGGATCAGACCTTCGCTATGACCTTTCCATATCTTTAAAGGATGCAGCATTTGGAACCGATACAACGATCAATGTTCCAAGGTCCGAGACATGTGATGTCTGCAGTGGTAGCGGTGCCAAACCCGGCACAAACCCAGTGACATGCGGGACCTGTCATGGCAGTGGCCAGATGTCCCAGACCAGAGCCACTCCATTTGGACGTTTTGTGACCACTACAACCTGCAGTAACTGCCACGGCAAAGGCCAGATAATTGAATCTCCCTGTTCTTCATGTAGAGGTACAGGTAAACTCAAAAAAGTTCGTAAGATCTCTGTAAAAGTGCCGCCGGGTGCAGACACAGGCATGCGTCTGAGGGTGAGCGGTGAAGGTGAGGCTGGAAGCCAGGGTGCACCTTCGGGCGACCTTTACGTTGTAATCCACGTCCAGCCGCATAATTTATTCGAACGGATCGGCGATGACATCGTATGTGAGGTTCCAATCACCTTTATACAGGCGGCATTGGGGGCTGAGGTGACGGTTCAGACACTTTACGGCAAGGTCAAAATGCATGTTCCTGAAGGGACACAGACGCATTCGATTTTCCGGCTGAAAGGAAAGGGAATGCCGCATATGCATGGACGCGGAAATGGTGACCAGCATGTGAGGGTTATCGTAAAGACACCCACAAATTTGACGCATGAACAAAAACTCATGTTCAAAGAACTGGAGGACGTTGGCAGTGGTGATAAATCACATTCAAAAAAAAAAGGGCGAGGGATCTTTGAAAAGGTAAAAGGTGCATTTGATGTTTAAAAATGCCTGTTTTTAGTGTTCGTGAACGCAATTTATGATAGTTTGCTGCAAACAGCAGTCTTTTTTTATTTTCTTGTATTCGTGGAGTAAAGTATAAACACTAATACCGAATATAAGGCTATTCCATAATAAATATTAATTTTGTTTTATTCATGAATTACGTTAATTCGAAGGTATATTATGAAAGCTGTAATCATCGGTGCTGGTGGAGTGGGATATCACATCGCAAAATCGCTCTACCTCACAAACGATGTAATTGTTATTGAAGAGAACGAGGAAGCCTGTGCCCGGGTAAATGAACTGGATGTGCAGGTGATAAAGGGCAATGGTGCCAACGTGGTGATTCTCACTGAAGTGCTGGAAGATGCCGATCTCTTAGTTGCAGTAACAGGTTCTGATGAGGTCAATATTGTCTCATGCATGGCTGCAAAGTTGACAAACAAATGCAAAAAACCAATAAAAACGATAGCAAGGGTTTCCAATCCGGATTATATTGACGAGCCTGTTGCAAACCGTGAAGAGATTGGTATTGATGTAATGATCTGTCCTGAACTTGCTCTTGCATCCGAGGTTGCGGACGTCCTTGCTATTCCTTCTGCGATTGATGCAGATGTTTTTGCAGAAGGTAAGGTAGAAATGATGGAATTTGTGGTCTCCCCGGAGAATGCACTTGTCGGGAAAAGGATGAAGGATATCAATTTACCTGAGTGTTGTATTGTAAGTGCACTCTTCAGGGATAATGAGGTCATTATTCCACATGGGGACGATACTATTGAGGCGAACGACCATATGGTGGTGATCGGGAAGCCAGATTCCATGAAAAATATTCGTGAGATGTTTGGAGAAGTGGTTGGCTACCGGAGCAAGATCATGATAATAGGGGGGGGTGTGGTTGGATTCTATCTGGCAAAACTGATCGAAAAAACCAATTCTGACCTTAAGATCATTGAGAAGGACAAAGAGAGGTGCGGGTATGTGTCAGATTTGCTACCGCACATCCTGGTGCTCCACGGTGACGGTACGGATTTGAATCTCCTGAGGGAGGAAGGTGCAGAAGAGATGGATGTTGTCATTGCAGTCACGGATAGTGATGAGAAGAATCTCTTATGTGCACTTCTGGCAAAGCAGCTTGGTGCCAAAAAGGTAATTTCAAGAGCTGATAGGTCTGAATATTTGTCATTATTCGAGATGGTTGGCGTTGACAGTGCAGTCAGTCCGCGAGATGCCACCGTAAATGAGGCATTGAAATTGACAATGGGTACAAGTATACAGGCAGTTTCCACCATAGAAGGTGAGAAGGCTGAGATTATAGAGTATACCGCCTCCGAACACTCAAAGGTCGTAGGGAAACCCCTAATGAATGTCAAATTCCCGGCAGGGGCTATCATCAGTATGGTTGTGCACAAAGGGAAAACGATTGTGCCGCGGGGTAATTATATGGTTGAGGAAGGCGACCGCGTGGTTATATTTTCACTGCCATCTGCAATTCCAGAGGTTGAGAAGCTTTTTGAATAATCCCAGGGATCCTGATGAATTTTAAGATCGTTTTTAACGTTTTAGGCGGATTGCTTCGTCTTCTTGGTATCCTGATGATCATTCCGTTAGCTGTAGCCATCTATTATAGGGAACCGCTGTACCCCTTTGTTGTGGCGGTTGCAGTGAGTGTCCTTACAGGAATGATACTTTCGTTGAAGTATAGGTCTGATGAGGACTGGAAGCAAAAAGAGGGTTTTGCAATCGTTGCACTCGGATGGCTTGCTGTAGCAGTATTCGGTGCAATACCATTTGTCCTCGATGGATTCTCTCTTATCAATGCACTCTTTGAATCCATGTCAGGCTTTACAACAACCGGTGCGACGATTCTTGTTGATATAGGAAGCCATTCAAAAAGTATTCTTTTCTGGCGCAGTATGACCCAGTGGCTTGGGGGTATGGGTATCATTATGCTGTTCATTGCCATCCTGCCAAAACTGGGAGTTGCAGGACGGCAGTTGTTCCGTGCGGAGGTGCCAGGGCCCACAGAGGACAAACTAAAACCAAGGATCAGGGAAACAGCAAAGATCCTGTGGATGGTATACGTGTTTATCTCGTTCATCGAAGTGGCTCTACTGCTGGTCGCAGGGCTGTCATTGTATGACGCTGTTACCCATACCTTCGCTACCATGGCATGCGGTGGTTTTTCACCCTATGCAAGCAGCGTTGCAGCATTCAACAACCCCATGATAGAAGGTATCATTACTCTGTTCATGTTTGTGGCAGGCGCGAACTTTGCCCTTCATTATCGCATGCTGTATGCTGATAAAAAAAGCTTGCTAAACGACAATGAATTCAAATTCTATTCCGCAATAGTTATACTTGCCACATTTTTACTTGCGATACTGCTCTGGCGTGATATGGGAGGGAATGTTTTTGGTTCGTTGAGGTATGCTGCATTCCAGGTAGTTTCAATAACAACGACAACAGGCTTTGCAACAACCGATTTTAATATGTGGTCAGATTCTGCGAGAATGGTATTGCTGGCTGTTATGTTCGTTGGAGGCTGTGCAGGTTCAACTGCCGGCGGAATTAAGGTGGTACGTGTACTCCTGTTGTTAAAATACGCGCGCAGGGAATTGTTCAAATCGATTCATCCAAAGGCAGTCAAATCTGTAAAATTCAACAACAAAACCGTACCTGATGAGGTCATGCAATCAATTGTTTCTTTTGTTGTTATCTATCTCCTGATATTCCTTATTAGTTCAGGAATACTCGCTGTACTGGGGATGGATATCATAAGTTCGGCAACAGCATCCATTGCAACTCTTGGGAATATTGGGCCGGGTTTTAATTTGGTTGGGCCCATGGCAAACTATGATGTTGTTCCATTACTTGGAAAACTGGTGCTGATCGGGAATATGTGGGTCGGAAGGCTTGAGGTGTTCACTGTCATTGTAATGCTGACACCGGA
>CAZQWP010000035.1:0-10600 GCA_964597005.1 uncultured Methanosarcinales archaeon
TGTCGGTGTACTGCTTACAGGGTATGGGCTGCCGTTGCTCTTAGGCAGGATGGCGTTTCTGGTTCCCGGTGGTGTTGGTGTTGTGGAGTGAACGATGGCTGCGATGTACAAAAGACTTGGCGTACCTGATCCCATTACAGTTGTGGTAATCCTGACCTACAGGCTTTTTTCATTCTGGTTGCCATCTATAATCGGCTTTCCATTGGTTGCTTACTTGCAACACCCTACGAATTAGTATTTATAGATAAACCCACCACAAAAGTAAAATAAAAATACCTTCATAGAATAATCAGGCGGTGGGAGTAATGTCAAGAAATTTGAAAAGAGTGTCGCATAAAACGGGAATGCCGCCCGGGACCCTCATACACATCGGGGAGAGAAAAGAAGAAGAAGTAAGGTTTACGATCATCGATTATGATGAGAGTAACTTTCAAGAGAAGGAAGTAAAAACCATAGAGGAATCATTTCCTTTCAAAGAAACAAGTACTGTTACCTGGATCAACCTGGATGGTATCCATCAGGTGGATGTTATAGAGAAAATAGGAAAGTACTTTGATCTGCATCCACTCATTTTGGAAGACATACTGCACACTGAACAGCGTCCAAAATTAGAGGACTTCGGACAATACATGTACATTGTCATGAAGATGCTGTACCTTGACGAAGCAGAAACCGAAATACGGGCAGAGCAGGTGAGCCTTATCCTGGCTCCAAAATTTGTCATATCTTTTCAGGAGATGGTGGGGGACGCCTTCAATCCGGTCAGGGAAAGGATCAGGAATTCAAAAGGGCGTATCAGGAAGATGGGGTCTGACTACCTTACTTATGCTTTAATAGATGCCATTGTTGACAATTATTTCATCATACTCGAGAAGTTCGGAGAAAAAATAGATTTCATTGAAGAAGAACTTGTCACAGCACCAACGCCCACAACACTGCAGACGATCCATGACCTGAAAAGAGAAATAATAATTCTCCGGAAATCCGTCTGGCCATTAAGGGAGGTCATAAATAACCTTGAAAGGGGGGAATCACAACTTATCCAGAAATCTACAGGTATATACCTGAAGGATGTGTATGACCATACCATTCAGGTCATTGACACCATAGAGACATACAAAGAGATGCTTTCCGGGATGCTGGATATATACCTCTCAAGTGTCAGCAATAAGATGAACGAGGTAATGAAAGTATTGACCATCATTGCAACAGTATTCATTCCTCTTACATTTATAGCGGGTGTCTATGGGATGAACTTCGAATATATGCCTGAACTTGGATGGAAATGGAGCTATCCACTGGTCTGGTTAATCATGATATCTATGGGAATAGTCATGTTTTTTTATTTCAAAAGGAAGAAATGGATATGAAAAAGAATTCAGTTTTAATTATCTGGGCAAACAATATACAATACTTAAGGGGATCACATGTACAAGTTATATGATATTCCTTTTAAGCTTGAGAAGGAAGGGATCCACCTATCAATTGAAAAAGAAGCAGATGTTCACCATTATAGAAGAGAATGCATGGATGAGAAAGTGGAGAAAGTTATCTTATCTGGCAATAGTAAAATCCTCCTTAATCCCATTGAACCATTGAACAAAACCAAGGATATAACCCCGTATATTCTCATTGAGTTTGAAATACCTATTGTTGTGGAGCCAAGGGCAACAAGAATTATCTTCATCAAATTTCCAGTTGAAATAGGCGTTTTTATCTCTGCGAATACGAATTTTGAAATACTTGATGTGCTGAGTCTAACATCTCAAAAATTCACACTGTACGGCGATCCAAGAAACGGGCTCATCTGCAAATACTGGAAAAGTGGAGTTTATTCTTCCATACCCACTGCCAATCCAATATATGAAGGAATTGCAGAGGTAAATGTTACAAACGCAACAAGTTACTGGGTCGAAGTGACAAAAGCTGTTTTCAATGCCTATGATATGAAAATTTACTACGACGATGAAATGGTATCCATGAAGGCCAAAATGAAAATATTGGGTGAGGAAATGGCAGAAACGGATTTTGTTGCTCAACCTCTTAAAGAGGGGATGAAAAAATCCTTGGAGATCTATATCACCAAGAAGATTTCAGTTATTGGTCCCAAATTTATGATGGAAGGAGGTCTATGACTCTTAGTGACGTTTTCAATTCAATTTCAGGAAGTTCGCTGATCCTAAAGTTTCTTCTTATTGTTGTTACCATCATAGGGACGGTTTTAATTGCTAAAGTAGCAACAATCTATTTCAGAAGGTCTCTCAAGGAAAAGATCAGCAAAGACCATTTAGATATTATTCTCAAAGTTGTTTATTACAGTATTGTTATTATCGCAATTGTCTTTTTTGTGTTTCCGATCCTTGGTGTGGAACCATCCAGTCTGCTGGTGGCAGGTGGTGTGGTGGGGCTGATAATAGGTTTTGCCAGCCAGAGCATTGTAGGCAATTTGATATCAGGTTTTTTCCTGATGATCGAGAGGCCCATTAAAGTGGGAAACCAAGTGAACATAGGTGGGAATGCTGGCTGGGTAGAAGACATTAGCATTATCTCCACCATTATCAGAACCTACGACGGACTTTATGTAAGGATCCCAAATGAAAAGGTTTTCAACAGCAACCTAACTAATTACGTGGCAAATGTAGCTAGAAGGTTTGAATATACGGTGGGAATACGATACAGCGACGATGCCGACCAGGCCATCTCCATAATCAAGAAATTAATTGAATCCCACCCTTTTACCCTTAAGAACCCGGGACCGTTAGTCTTCGTGGATAATCTTGGAGATAATGCCGTGAATATCACTGTAAAGATATGGGCACCAACAACTAATTGGTATGGGGTTAAGACAGAAATTCTGTGGAAAATAAAGAAGACCCTTGAAGAAAATGGAATAGAGATCGCCTTCCCGCAGCGTGTAGTCTGGTTTGCTAATGACCAACAGAAACAGGAGACAACTCCTTAAATACGACCTTCAAGAGGATTGTATTTCATGACACCAAAAAAATTAAAAGGATGTAAAAAAGGAAATGCTTATCTGGATTAAACTCAATTTTACAAATGGGTTATAATAGATTTTATAGAGGTGAAGTGTTATGACAGGAATAGCTGATGTACTTGACAGGATAAATAACAATACGTTAGAATCACCTTATCTGCTGTCCTCTATTAAAGAGCTACAGGAAGATGCCACCAAAGGATTGGCATACATCACAAAAGATGACGTGCAGTGGTTACAAACCTATGCTTTCGTACTGGATAAAATAGAAAATTTTGAAGCAGGTAAGGCATTTGATATGCGTGCAGGGGATTGGAGGCAATCTATAGATGATTTCAGTAAACTAAAATTGTTTATAGATGAAATGGAAGAAAAAGAACTTGTTAATGAGGTGTCCTGGACAACAGAAGGCATTGTCTTGTTCAATATATTAAATCCCGAACTCTTCCGAAAATATATCTACAACAGGATACGAAGTTGCCTGAAGTGATCATAGTCTCTTCATAACATAATCGAGAAGGTATTCATTGGTCATCGGTTAAGGAATTTTCTTGCCTGAAAGCTATCGATTTTGTATTAGAAGTCTGCCTCATATTTTGCCTCCTTTACCTAAAATCGACACCCTGTTCCACCTCATATTCTATTAAAATTTTGGACAACTGTTATGGAAATGGATGCAATTTGTCATGATTCCTCACTTAACCGAAGACGCATGAGAAGGTATTCCAATAACAAATAAATTCAGGTTAATTGATATTTTCTGAACATTGTTCCGGATTTCAGAAAACTTATAAAGGTTGGAATCCATTCTTATTAGTGTTATCAATAGGCAACATTGTTACACTAGACAAATGTTCATTGTAATGACAATAACCAAAAATGAATCGTAAGATGGTGTATAAAGAAGGCATAAATGTTTTAAATAGTTTCATTAAAAAAATAGAAGGGGGATTATAATGAAAGCAGAACAGATACAGGTAAGAGATGTCATGACACGTGGAGTCGTAACCGTATCATTCAAAGCAAAAGCCAATGACATCGTGAATGTAATGACTGAGCGTGATATATCTGGAGTTGCAGTGGTCGCCAATTCCGGAGAAGTGATTGGGATTATCTCCGAAATGGACATTCTGAAACAAATAAAAAACAGGAACTGGCAAAACAAATGTGCTGAAGATCTAATAGCACCCTCGGTTGAATCCATTACACCATCTTCAACACTCAGTGAAGCTGCAGAACTTATGGCAAAAAAACACATTCACCGTCTGGTCGTCATGTCAGAAAAAGGTATTGGGGGATCCAGATGCCCGGTTGGAATAATAAGTTCAAGTGACATAATAAAGAAACTTGGTCACACTTACACATTAATGCAGACATAAAATAACACGACGTTGGCTGTAATCCGACACGCTATGACGGTATTCGTGCTTTTGATATACCAACGTCAAATTCATAATAGAAATATTGTAATATATCTGTTGTGGTTAATCTCCAGCAGAGCAGATCATCAATTCATTTGAAAAAAGAGTGATATTACGATCACTCTTTGACATCTTCAACAGTTTCTTCCCCACTGCCAAGAATTGCTTCTATTGACTTGTTCCCATATTCGGCAACCATGGTGTTTATCTGGATAACATCAGGTGCGATTTCTTTTCCACGCATGAACTTTCGTCGGCGTACACCATTTGATTTTGCCTTGTAACCTGTACCGACTGCTACCAATATTCTTTGCCTTGTTGAGCCGGGTAGGTCGCCTCTCATCACAAAACCGCTCTTATCAGTTCCACCTGTGATCTTTAATGTGTAGCCAGCCAAACCAACCACACCGCCATCTATCGTTTCTCCGATCGCTTTTCCTATGAACTTATTTGCATCAGGACCTTTAACATCAAACTGATATGATTTTGTTTTTGGGTCTGAAACTACAACTTTAAAATCTGCCATTTTTTTCCTCCGATTAATCTTACCTTATTTCGAGAATATTATGATATTAATATTTTGACTCTTTTAGGATTGTGTTATACTCCTAACAAGAATATCCATTATAATTATTTCGCCCAGAATGGATTGTTTCTTCGCTTGATCTCCAAAAATGAATCAAGTGTTTCGATCTCATCAGCTGACAGTGAATCATACAGTTCGTGTTCAAGAATCTTTGCATGCTTTTCGGGTATATTCACATACAACACGTCTTCTTCTTTTATCTGCCTGCCAACTGTTGGTCCGTCAATTGCCACAGCAACTTCCATGCCCACACGGGCTTCCGATGTATTCTCTCCACCTGATTGGAGACCTTTGATCTTGCCAACAACCGTGCCATTTTCCATTGTAACATCAACATTTGTTTTGATAACACCACCGAATATTCTTACGCCCACTACTGCCGGTTTACTCTGCCTGAACGTACAGTTTGGTAATATCCTGAACCTTCCGGGTTTGATGATCATCTCGGAAATGGCCTTTTCCGAAAGTTCACGCTGCTTAATTACCCAATCCTTGTAGTCATCGATCAGACGGTAGATCACGTCGTTCATGAACAACTTGATGTCCAATGCTTGAACCTTCTCTTTTGCATCAGGAAGAATATCCACATTAAACCCGATAATCACAGAATAGAACGGGTCCTCTATAGCCGAAACCTCAACAATGTCACGGTGTGAGATATCACCAACGTCCGCTTTTCGGATGGGTATCTCTTCTTTCTTAAGTTCATTCACAAGAGCTTCCAGTGAACCGATGGTGTCTGCTTTGATCGTAACCCCGTTGATATCGGTATGAATCTTGACCTGTTCGATCTCCTTCCTTACGTCCACCACGATCCCTTCAACCGTATCAATGGTTACAACTCTTACAGGCGCACCGGAAAGGGCATCATCGAGATTTGGTGCCGATATTTTTACACCGGTCGCAGCAGTCACTTTGTCTACCTGTTCGAACTTCTCTTCAGACCGGATCTCCGAAAGTGGTCTTGGTTTCAGCACCGCCCGGACCTTTGTCTGAATCGGTTCATCAAGTGTTCCAACCACAATCGAATCGCCTTTTTTCAGCGTGCCATCATAAAGGATAACATCGATGGTCGTCCCCAGACCGCGCTCTTCCTTGACCTCCAGTACCGTTCCAACCCCGGGTCCATTTGCATCATAATGAAGATTAGATTCTAAGAACCTCTGCGCAAGTCCTAGCAGCACAAGCAAAACATCGGGAATACCTTCACCAGTTACTGCGCTTATCGGAATCACACCGATATTATGCTGGAAGTTAGTTATCCGGTCATACCGGTCAGAACTGAAGCCCGCATTGTAGAGTTCCCCAACGATCTCATAGAATTTATTGTCCAGTGAATTTCTAACGTGTTCACTTTGCTTGTTATATGTGAATGCAAAGGGTGCATCCCTGTGAGGATTCCAGCCATGTATCCTGTCGATCTTATTCGCAACTACAACGAACGGCGTTTTATATGTTTTCAGGATTTGGAGGCTTTCGATGGTCTGCGGCATGAAACCTTCATTGATATCAACAATGACGATGGCAAGATCCGCAAGCGCTCCACCGCGGCTTCTAAGTGAGGTAAATGCATGATGCCCAGGAGTGTCTATGAACAGTAATCCGGGAACAATGAATTTATCGACCAGTTTCGGTTCACCGCATTTCTTGGCTATTATGTCTATGGGTACCTCGGTCGCACCGATATGCTGGGTTATTGCACCCGCTTCCCCCTTAACTACTGCACTACCCCGTATCTTGTCAAGCAGTGTGGTTTTCCCATGATCCACATGCCCCATAACAGATACGATTGGTGTCCGCAAATTCCTGATTTCTGTCATAATGCAAAACCCCTCTCCTAATCTTCACATAATAGAGTGTTTAAAATGCATTATATAGCTACCGATTAAAAAGGCAAGTTTAGGGATATTACCATATTAGATCCAAGATGGACATTTTATCTCTGAATATTTTTTACTCGCCGAATTTACTCGTAAAGCCATAAATTGTCAATTCTGGAATACTCGCTAATATCGGAATCATCAAAATGTATCTTGATCTCCCGCTCTGCAGCTTCACTGGAATCGGATGCATGAACTACATTTCTTCCTGTTTCGATTGCAAGGTCACCGCGGATTGTGCCTGGCAGTGCCTCAACCGGGTTTGTGGCACCGTTCACAGCACGCATGATCGGGATGGCGTCTTTGCCCTCCACTACCATGGAAACCGATGGTCCGGATGTGATGAAACTAACCAGTGAACCAAAGAACGGTTTTTCCGTGTGTTCCCTGTAATGTTCTTTTGCAGAATCCACATCTATCACGTTCATGCGCAGTGCTGCTATCTTCAGTCCACGTCTTTCGATCCTGGCAATGATCTCACCGACAAGTCCACGCTGGACTCCGTCTGGCTTAATCATAACGTATGTTCGTTCCATGGATTGCACCAGCTTATGCTTTCTTTAGATAGATCCGCCCCTGTTCAGTCCACACGGTACGTCTCGGGAGTCTGCCAAGTTTGAAGTTGTTCTTACATTTCGAAGTGCAGAAATGATGGGTAGAACCGTCTTTTTTCACATACAACATTCCGGTTCCAGGACCTAGGAGTTCTCCGCAAAATGAGCATTTTTTCTGTTCCATTGACATCACCGTGTTGTCAGTTTCTTGGCTTCTCTTGATGTTTCCATCAACATCATGACATCGCCAATTCTCACAGGTCCTACACAATTACGTGTGATAATCCGGCCTCTGTCGCGGCCTTCCAGAACACGGCACTGTATCTGGCTGGCTTCACCATGCATACCGGTGTTCCCGATCACATCGATGATTTCGGCCGCATAGCCTGTATATTCGTCTGCCATAAAAGATACCTCTGCTTAATTTTATTGTTTAAGTGCACTGACTTTCTGTACAACATCTTCAACAAGCTCGTTTCCTTTGCCTGTATCAATGATGACAACGGATGCACACGCAACTCCAATCCCACATGCAGCACCCAATTCTTTTTGCTGCTTCACAAAGATGTATGGTGCATTCTTTTCCTCACAAAGGGCTGGAATGTGCGCAACTATCTCCGGAGGCTCAACATCCTCTGCAACCAATACGAGCTTTGTAATGCCTCTCTCGACTGCTTTTGTTGTTTCATTAGTGCCTTTTTTGATCTTGCCTGTGTCTCTTGCTAGCTCTACTGCTTCAAGTGCTTTATTTGCTAATTCATCTGGAACATCAAATTTTACTGCCATATTATTTTCTCCTTCAAAATCATGGCATACTACCACGATTCTTCATTATTCATCGTTTATATTCGTTTTTGGCTAAATATTAATCATAATAGGTTATGGCTTCAAATACCAATATATCTGGTATAAATCACCACATTTACTTAAATAGGTTACGCCAAATTTCGCAATTGGACTGCAACAATAACATGATTACGTATAAACCTTCTGCTCGGCGTTGATCTCGTCATTGAAATATCCATTTCCGTATAGATTACAAAGTTCCATGCCATTAGAAAAACCTGTTAATAACCGAAGTTGAAAATGCCACTTTTAAGAAGGATTTGTGTTCATACATATCAAAACGTTAATTTATGGTGATGGTCACTTATAATTCCAATGGATGATATCATATCTATCAAGGAACTTTCAAAATCTTTTGGTAGCCACAGCGTTTTAAAAAACATTGACCTTACGATCAAAAGAGGCGAATTTGTTACGATATTCGGTCCGAATGGTGCTGGTAAGACCACGCTTCTCAAGATCATGTCAACACTTGTTGCATCATCTGGAGGTTCTGTCATGGTTGAAGGGTTCGATGTTACGAAAAAGCCTGTTGAGATTCGGAGCCTCATAGGTGTGATATCACATGAGACATACCTGTACAGCGACCTGACAGCCGAGGAGAACCTGCGTTTCTTCGGACAGATGTATGGAATGGATAAGGAAAAACTGACTGCACGTATCGATGAACTCCTCCATGATGTCGGGCTTGAGTACCGCTCGAACGACAGGGTCGGGACATTCTCACGGGGCATGAAACAGAGGCTTTCCATCGCAAGGGCAGTGATCCATGAGCCGTCCATCCTGTTCCTTGACGAACCCTAC
The DNA here is from genome assembly GCA_964597005.1 of uncultured Methanosarcinales archaeon. Taxonomy (GTDB): domain Archaea; phylum Halobacteriota; class Methanosarcinia; order Methanosarcinales; family Methanosarcinaceae; genus JAFGQV01. Next base: position 9,087 of record CAZQWP010000035.1, read on the forward strand.
ACAGGACTTGACCAGCACGCAGCATCCACTTTTGAAAAGGTGCTTCAGGGGCTCGATGCAAAGAACACCACGAAGGTGATGATATCCCACAATATCGAACGAAGCCTGAAGCTGTGTGACAGGGTATTGATCCTGAACGAGGGAAGAATCGTGTTCGATGAACAACGGCATGATATTGGCAGTGCTGAGGATTTTAAGGAAAGGTATGAATTCTTTGTACATGAATGAACAAATGAACTGTTACGAAATGTGATGAATTGATCTGATTGCGGGTTTAAGGAGTTTGAATGATTCGAGGCTTATACATTGCGGCAAAGGACTTGAAGGCTGAGTTCAGGACAAAGCAGATGCTGAATTCCATGGCGATATTTTCGCTGCTGGTGATAGTCATCTTCAGCATTTCCTTCGGGGACCTGCTCAGTGATTCTAAGATTATTACCCAGCTTGCCCCCGGAGTGCTCTGGATTTCCTTTGCTTTTGCAGGTATGCTCGGTCTTTCCCGCTCTTTTGCTTCTGAACTGGAGAACGGCTGTCTTGAAGGACTGAAGGTCTGCCCTGTGGACAGGAGCGCAATTTACACAGGCAAGATGATATCGAACACTGTCCTGATGTTCGTGGTGGAGTTTATCACAGTACCCCTGTTTGCCGTACTGTTCAATTACAGCATTAAAGGCATCTTCGGGCTTGCACTTATTATTATGCTTGGTACGGTCGGTTTTATCTCTGTGGGAACTCTACTCTCAGCGCTCACGGTTAACACACGCACCCGTGAACTCCTTTTGCCATTACTGCTTTTCCCGGTCATTATACCGGTGATAATCCCGGCGGTTATGGCTACTGCCAAGGTGCTCTCAGGCGGGGGAATTGGTGACGTTTTCGGGGAAATGCGCCTGCTATTTGTGTATGATGTTGTGTTCTTTGTGATAGCCCAGCTCGTGTTCGAGTATGCCATTCAGGATTGAGGGATGGAGATTTACCAGATTATACCTCAGCTGCGACATCACTACAGATGAGTTCTGCCTGTTCTAAGGTGTTCTGTGTTGCAATCTTCTGCATATCCGAGGGATAGCCATATTTTTTCAGCAATTTCTTGACGATGAAACGCATTTTTGCTTGGATGTTCTTCCGCAGTGTCCAGTCAATGGTAGCATTTTTCCTGATGATACCTACCAGATGAATTAAAAGATATGAAAATCAAAAATATAGAAATATACAATACTGTTCCATATAAAGCAGTTGGTGATTTTTATATTTCTATTGGAGGCTATCAAATTAGCTCCTAAAACTCCTTTTCTAATTTGATAACATTGTTTTAAAAAAACTTCCCAAATGAGTTTCGGTTTTCAACTCCATTTTGTATTTCTGTAAGGACTAATAATTGATACGCTACAAAACTCAATAGAAAGTAGATCTTTCTACTCTCTATTCTGACTCTTCTGACATCAAATTTCACTATCTTCTTGATGTGAGCATGTATCTTTTCACATTCTGCTCTCTTTTTGTACAAGTTAAGA
>CAZQWP010000036.1:0-9951 GCA_964597005.1 uncultured Methanosarcinales archaeon
CATACTAATATTGTGTTGGGATATTACGCCCCTCATCCCCCATCTTACGAAAGGGAACTTCTCGGCTTACAAGTTAAAATGAAGGCACTATGCAAATTGCTTTCTTACATACTCTACAAGAGCGTACTCAATGTCCTTTGTTCTGGCAGAACCATTAAGGTCAGGTGTTCTTATCCTCTGGGTCAGCACATGATTAACGGCATCTTCTACAATCTTTGCTTCTTCAGTATCACCGTGCCACTCCAGCATCATTTTTAGGCTTAAGATGGCAGCAATAGGGTTTGCGATACCTTTTTTTGCAATATCAGGGGCACTTCCATGTACCGGTTCGAAAAATGCGTGTTTTTCCCCGATGTTAGCACTCGGCACCAGCCCGAGACTCCCAACCAATGCCGCAGACATATCACTTAATATATCTCCGAAAAGGTTAGTCGTGACTATAACATCGTATTTCTGCGGAGAGCATATAAGATTGTATGCCATGGAATCCACCAGCATGTCTTTATAAATAACCCCTTCTGATCTAGCAGTGTCCCGGCAAACGTCCAGAAAAAGCTTGTCGGATTTTAAGACATTGGATTTGTGAACGATTGTAAGGTTGTTTTTACGCGTTTTTGCCAGTTTACATGCATATTCAGCTATGCGCTTTGAACATTTCCGTGTTATAACCCGCGTTGTGTATGATACATCATCATGTAGCTCTTCAATTCCCGAGTACATGCCTTCAGTGTTTTCTCTTACAATCACAAAATCAAAATTGTTTCGTCCCGTAATCCCTGTAATCCCTGCAAGTGGCTTCATAGGGCGGATGTTTGCGTACATATCAAGTTCTTTTCTGATCGTTAAAAGAACGCTTTTGTAATTCGGATCTGGTGGTGTTGTAACTGCACCAAAAAGGATACAGTCACATTCTTTTAATATCTCCATATCTTCGTCTGTTATCGCAGCACCACTTTTTTCCCATTTACCCAACCCAATCTCAAGTGGTACTTTTTCTATTGGAAGGGAAAGTGCATCAAGTACCTTCACTGCAGAGGATATTACCTCTTTTCCAATCCCGTCGCCTTCTATCACTGCAAGTTTCATGGTATCCACTTTTTTTATCAAAGGGTGTATGTTTTTCACCTTTGGAGTAAGAAGACTACCGTTTTCAAACGGTAGATGAATTACGTCAAATGTTTATATCACATATATATTACATCAAACGATATATATCATTGTTACCCCGTTAGGTCTTATAACGAATACCATTCTATATCAGTACATGTAAAGCCGACTGAGTTAGGAATAGAACGCAGTATGGCAGTAACTTCCCGATTTAAAGCCTGTGGAGAAACCAGCAGGTGTTCTTTGAAGCAGGAAGCCAGCCTATTAATAGAATGGAATTTCACTATCTTTATACCCTTTTCTTTATAAATATGGTGATACCTCCCACAACAGTCAAGATAATCAAAACCGGAAGTATATATCCGATAAATACAATCATTGTATTCACTGTGGAAATAAAACCCTGCACAGAATCAGAAAGTGAATCCCGCAGTCCCCATGCATATGTTATCGGTCTCGGCTCAAAGACATGAACATTGATGGTAGAAAATTCGACCCTCTCATTGAGGTAGTTCAACCTGCCTGCCAGGCTTTCAATCTCTCCTCGAACACGTTCCAGTTCCTTCTCGACACTCAGTACTTCCTCAACTGTAGCTGTCATATTCAATATTTCCATAAGACGCACTTCCTGTCGCTCGAGATTGGCAAAGCTCGCGTTGAGGTCAATATACTCCTCTGTGACATCCCTGCCGCTTGTGCTCTCCGATGTAACCCTGCCTAGAGACTCGATTTCCCCCAAAACCGAGGTGAACCCGGACTGTGGTACATGAATTGTGATATGGCCTTCCTTGCGCGTATTTTCATTATAGTAACTATCATACACCGATGAACTTGAAACAAAACCTCCTGCCTCTTGTGCCAGTTTGCTAATTGCTTCCACTGCAGAGGTTGCATCATCCACTTCTATCCCCAAATCAGAGGTTGTGATTATCTTTCGGGACGCAGTGATCCGAGTCTCATCGGTATTCGAATCGACAGGTGACGCCGGTTCAGGTAAATAATTAGTTTCACTTTCTTCACGCGTATATGAACCTTCGCCTTTCAAATCGTATGCATCAGCATGTACCCCCTCATTCTGTGTCTGCTCATATTCAACTGTTCTTTCACCAAAACATCCTGATGCCAGTACCCCCAGCATGACCAGAACCAAAATAAATATCTGGTATGTTCGTTTCATGTTATTAATCTCCGTATAATTATTAGTTAATGCTACTAAACGAACATATAAAATATTTGCTTAAACTTCAAATCAAACTGAAGTTAAACCCTTTCATTTCCCCGTTCCTTTGTCCTGATCCAGATATTGTCCCAGAACTCATGGACATGGTTTGCGAGTTTAAGCATCTCATCCCGCTCAAACGGCGTATCCTCCCTTAAACTCTCCTTCATGGCATGTTTAGGCAACCCCTGCTGGATAACATATGGTACATCTTTACCTTTCGCATGCTTAGAAACCCACATGACAATGCTTGAAATCTCATCGAGACTTCCAATTAAATCCGGTATCACGGTAGTCCTGATCTCCAGTTCAACTGTACTTTTTGCGATAATATCAACTGTTTCAGTCACTCTCTTCACAATCTCTTCCGGATCAGCTATTACAGCATCATACTCACCAGATCCTACAACTTTAGCATACATGACAGAGTCATCCGGGGGAGCCTTCACATCAACAAAATACTTATCTACCAGCCCGATTTTTATGAGTTCTGCCACATGCTCCGGATAAAACCCATTGGTGTGAATCCCTACAAGCAACCCGTTTTCTTTTGCAAACCTAGCAAGGTGTTTAAGAACGGATGCCTGCATAAGGGGCTCTCCACCTGAAAAGACAATACTACTTACAAAAGGTTTTGATTTTTTTATATCCTTTTCGACCTCAGCAACATCAACAATGTTAGGTTCAAACAGTATCTCATAATTCTGGCAATATGGGCACCTGAGAGGGCATCCTCCCAGAAAAACAGTGATTGAAACCTTTCCGTGCCAGTCCACAGTAGATATTGGAATGGCTCCCCCATAATTTAACTTCAACCGATCACTTCTTACATCATATCCGCTACACTGTACCGCATGCGGTCTGCGAGTTCCTGCTTCTTTGCCGCATTCCAGCCACTCACTGACTGAATGTAGCCCGTGACCCTTGAGAGATGCTCGACATTTGTGGAGCCACAGTTCGGACACGTTTCCTTCAGTCCAGATGCCACATGGTAATCATTCATGCATACCGTCATGTCCTTGGTGAATGCAAAGTATCCCACCTGCGTGTTCCTTGCGATTTTCATGGCAAAATCCTTCAAACCACGCGGGTCAGGTGAACCTTCTCCCATCCAGATATGAAGGATGTTCCCACCATCAACGATGGGGAAAAATGTATGTTCGATATTGATCCTGTCAATAAGCGAGATGTTTGCTCCTGGCGGGACATGTGTACCGTTGGTATAGTAAACAGGAAGGTCGCGTGTATTGCGCAACTCTTTCTTTGCAGTCTCCATATCGCCTTTTACGACCTTTTCAGCATAGTCTGCATATTCTGCATGCAGAAGGTCAGATACCGCAAATCTCTGGCAGGTGGTCTCAGCCGGTGTCCTGGCAAGAGCAATCTCCATACCGTGTTTTCCACTCAACTCCTTACAGTACAGGTCCATTTCGGTCATTGTCCGTATCGCCAGTTTGAACGCATCCCTGGATTCATGCATCTGTGCACCTGTATGATGCTGGACCATCTCATTGATACCAATAACCCCGATGGTATACACAAGAGAGCTCAGGTCCACTGCAATGGTACCATGCTCACCTGTAACCGGGTCCTTTGGATGCTGTGTTGCAAAGGGCATCCTGCCGTTCTTGATTATATTATCCATCCAGTAACGCTTGGTCTTGAATGCAAGAACTGCTTGATCCATCAGATGTTTGAGTTCTGCAAATAGTTGCTCATCGTCTCCTTTTGCCCTATAGGCTGCCCTCGGGCAGTTAAGGGAAACAACCTGCCAGGCGCCCATTGAAAAATGCATTCCATCCTTAAAATAAAGTTTATTGTCAAAATTGGAATCATCTTCAAGAGTGGCGGAGAACTGGTAAGCACAGCACTGGTAGCACGATATCCCCTCTCCTGCACCCCTGTAAGAAGGCAACTGGTTGTCAAAATAAGGAGTCCCATACTTTGCAGCAAGTTCGAATGCCATGGTATAGATTTCATCATAAGTTGGTAGTTCGGGATATGCACGGTTGAAATTCTCATCTTCCTGCATAAAGTCGGGCTCGATGGATATTTCGGGTTTCGGGAAATTGAAAGGCTTGCCCCAGTAATCGCCCTGCATCATCACATTCATAAGAGCCTTGAACCCGAGTCTGACCTCCCGCTCAAACTCACCATAGGTGCGAAGAGGCGCCTGTTCCCCATTCCACACACGTCCTTTGTAAACCACGGGTTTATCTTTCCACAGTTTTGGCACACCCGGGGATAGTTGCACTGAAGAGAAAACCAGTTGTCCGCCGCGAGCTACCATCATCTGTGTCATCTCGTACACGAACATCTGCATAAGCTGCTCAATCTCAAGATACTCCAGCCCCTCAAAGTATGGAGCTATAAACGTAAGGAAATTGTAGAAACCCTGTCCTCCTGCAAAATTCGTCTGAGCACTTCCGAGAGCCTTTACTGCATGCAGGATAGCAACCTCTGCATTCTTTGCCGGTCCTGCCACACTTGCTTTTGTTCCTGAGCCGTCAGGCATCAGCCCGTAATATAAGAAATATCGCAGGTCCCAGTCCTGGCAGAAGGCACGGGTCCCAAGGTATTCAAGATCATGGATATGGATGTCACCATTTAAGTGAAGGTCTGCGAGTTTTGGAGGGAGGAGCAGCAGGTACTGCTCCTTGGAAATCTTATCTGCCTTTTTCTTGTGGGAAGTTTCGGCATTCTCCTGAAGGTTAGCATTGTCCTTCGCCTCAAATCCTGTACCTATATCTATTTCATAGGCATCATATACCGGAGTTCCAACACGTGTTGAGATGTTCCGCCATTCCACATGTCCACGCTCAAGCAGGACAATGTTGACAATCTCCCGGACAAGCGGACCTGAAAGAAACTTGATGTTCATTGCCCTGATACGCCGTTCAGTTTCCTTGGCGACATCCTGAGCCTCTTCTTTTGTGATTGCAGGTTTATCATAGAACTGTTCACTGAGCTTGGTTTCTTTCAAAAGCTGGTTAACAACAACATTGCGGTCCCAGTCAACCATGTGCCCGTCCGTGGTGCGCACCTTGGGCATGATGGGAATATATTGGCCGTCAAGGGTTCTTTGAACCGCATGGTGTTCTGTGCCCGCGAGCCCGCTGCCAAACAATTCGCGTATGCTGCTTGCCTGCACTGAATTATGTTTTGTAGATGGATCAGTATCGCCTTTTTTCATTTGGCTTCTCCCCTTTTATACTATACTGCTAATTACGTCAAGGTTTATATTCTCTCCAATGAACAGTTCCTCGTATGTCAAAAAGGTGTCATCGATCTGTAAAACTGGAGCCGTCACTGTAAATACTCCATTTATCCGCAGTTCTGTCAGTGATTCCGGTGTAGCCATGTCTGACTCTTTGAAAGATACATTACTGGATTTCAGTACCTTTTTCAGCAGATCGCATTTCGGGCACATTTGAGTTGAATAAACTATGATTTCAGGCATGATTATCACTTCCGTTTTAAATATAATGTTATTTAATATATTAATTAAAGAGTGGAACAAGTGGACATGCAAAAATGTAAAAACATGCCACTTGATTTTGTTTTTTTTAACATCACCGCTATCCAATGGAGGTAAATCATAAATACGACTTAAGAGTTAATAATGCTTTCTTACGCCACATTTGAATGTAATATTTGTTTATGGCATACATACCTGATAACAAACGATTGCGACAGTTTTTTATTTGTTACCATATCCGATAATAATATAATTTGCCAAAAGATGTATATCATAAACCCTATTATAGCAGATTAATTCAGAAAACGAGGTGTACACGATAAACACGCAACTGCCATCCGGATGCCAGCCTCTTGACAAACTCCTGAGCGGGGGATTCGAGAGTGGGATAGTGACCCAGCTATTCGGAGAAGCGGGCAGCGGAAAAACCAATATCTGCCTACAGCTTGCTGTTGAATGCGTCAAAAGTGGCAGGAAAGTCATCTTTGTCGATACCGAAGGTATTTCACCGGATCGTTTCAGACAGATCGCAGGTGACAATGCAAAGGAAATCGCCCAGCACATCATTATCTACGAACCCCATAGTTTTGAGGAGCAGTATGCTTCCGTGAAGGAGATAGAACAGATTAGCGGTGAGAACATCGGCCTTATTATCATGGATTCTGCAACCTCTTATTACAGGTTCGAACTGGATAACGACGAATCAAGCATCAGAACCAGGCGTGAACTTTCAAACCAGATCGGGTTCCTGCACAGCCTTGCACGCAAACACGGCATCGTGGTGGTAATCACCAACCAGGTGTACACTGATGTGATCTCAGGCTCATTCAAACCCATTGGAGGAGCAGGTATCGAACATATTTCAAAAACCATTATCCAGCTCGAACGCACCGGCAACGGAACCAGGCGTGCAAAATTATGGAAACACCGCTCAAAGCCTGAAGGCGAAACCTGCGAGTTCACCATCACCGGCAATGGTGTCAGGTGAATGAATTTTTTTTTGTCTAAAATATTGGGTTAAGTAAAAATACGTCAAGTTACATGTATTGATGTGGGATTATTTCATCAATTGCGATATGCAAAATGTGGGGTTTAGCAGTCATATGGATAATAATACTAAATCTTTCCATGGAGTAAATGGATATAATAGTGAAATTGAAAATATCAAGAAGGCAATAGATGATTTTGAATCAGGTAAGAAAACAAATATTGCCATCATATCAGAGCCTTTTGCAGGGAGAAACTCTCTTTTCAATGCAATGGAAGAGATGCTCAACAAAAGGATAACCAGAATAACATTGTCATCCATCATCAAAAATAAGGATATTCCGGTGTTCCCTGAAACATTGGAAAAAATTGTTGTGGTCGATAATTGCCATCTGCTTTACATGCGCAAGATTGGCGGGTTTGACATCCTAGAAGATTTTTTAAGATCAATAACTAACTCTGATCATCTTTTCATAACCACATGGAACACCTATTCCTGGAATTATCTTGAAGTAGTGGTTAACATTGGAAATTATTTCCCGGTCCAGATCAAGCTTCCATCACTCAATACAGGTGTACTAAAAGAAATTATACTATCCAGATACAAAAAAGATGAACTGACGTTTATTGATGATGCAATATCTAAAGATAATAAAGTAAAATCCATTCATTTTTCCAAGCTTCCTATCACAATAAAACGTATGAATAAAACAATAGAGATACCATTTGTGGATTTGCACTTTAAACTTCTCAGATCCAGCCTATTACCTAAAAAAGAAGAAAAAACAACTGCTGAAGACATAATTTTTGAGCTTATCAGTGATATTTCAAATGGCAATCCCGGAATTGCATGGGTAGTATGGGAAAAAAGCCTTGAATATCCGGTTATCAAGCCGAGTTATGTTCGAAAATTTTCAGGCACCATAGATCTTGATTATAGTGAGGCTTTTATCCTTAGCATTATCCTGTCAATGGAATCGATCAAAAGCGAAGAACTGGGGGAGATTGCAGATTATGGGTATCATATAAAAAACACGCTCTCCAAATTATCCAATCAGGAACTAATAGATGTAAAAGATGGTCAATATTCAATAAGACCTGAAAGTCTATACCTTACAGTGGAATTCCTGAAAAAAGCAAGGCTGGTGTGGTAGATGACCGAGATACAGCCGATCAGTTCTGCAATTCTGCTGGATGTCATATTAGTGTTAGTTGCAGCAACTGTCTTTGTTCGCATTACCATATTTATTCTCATATGGTTTTCAGAGCGAGCCGGACAATATAGAATAACGGTTAAAATGGTGATACCGTTATTGAAATTTACTACCTACGGTCTGGCGATCTATTACATTCTGGCTTCTGTCCTGAAACTATCCGCAACAGAATTTATTGTTTTTGGCGGTTTTCTGGGAGCAGCTATTGGCTTTGGACTTAAGGACCTTTTTACGGATATGGTCGGAGGAATTGTGATCACACTGGAAAAACCCTATCAGGTAGGAGATAAGATCAGCATTGGCGAACATTACGGAGAAGTAACCGATATAGGGATACGAGCTACAAAACTTATAACTCCTGATGATAATCTCGTTTCAGCACCGAACTATCTTATTTTCGTCCAGTCGGTGGCCAGTGCAAATGCAGGTAGTTCTGAGATGATGGTCGTTATTGACCTGTTCATTGACCCTGATTCGGACACAGAGCTGGCTATGAAGATATTAAAAGAAGCAATCGTCACATCAAAATATGTATTCATATCTACAAAACGACCATTTGATATACTCCTTGATGACCTACCTTTCTATCAGCGTCTCAGGGCCAAGGCATATGTGTATGACCTGCGGCAGGAGTTCCAGTTCAAATCTGAAGTGACCCGAAGAACGTGGAAAGAATTCGGCAAAAAAGGCATCAATGCACCGAAAGTTGTTTTCTCTGGCGAGCAGGTTGGATAAGGATTATAATGTAATAAAGTGATATACATCCATTATCAGTAGTAAAGGGGGTTAAACTGACAGCTGAAACGTCTAACAATAAACTATATACTGTTGTTTTTCTTTCGAAAACCCGGGGTTTGCATACAGGTCCTGGACCTAAGTCCGGGGTATAGTGTCTACAGAACTTACCATTTCAGCATCGCGAATATGAGGTCGGGTTTGAATCGGGTGGTCGAAGGGGATAACTTCAGTTTGGTTTGAAGTTTAGACAAATATTTTATACGTTCATTGACTAGAATGATTAATAATTAGATGGATATTGCTAACGTGAAACAGACATTAAAGCGATATACATCTAATTATTATAGTAAAGGAGGGGTTAGATTGACACCGGAAACATCCAACAATAAATTACATCTTGTTATCGTTGTTCTTTCGATAGCTATAGTATTGATGGCAGTTGTATTATATTCAAGACCAATGGCCATATCAGGACAGACAGAGGAGCACACAATTGTTGTTTCAGGTTCTGCAGAGAAAAGTGTAGCACCTGATACCGCTTCATTGAGTATAGGTGTTGTTGTTCAGGCACCAACATCAAAGGAAGCTTCAGATGAGAACGCGGTATTGATGAATGCTGTTATAAGTGAACTCAAGGATATCGGACTGCAGAAAAAAGAAATCCAGACGTCCCACATTTCCGTCTATCCGGTATACAATTATCCTGAAAAAGGAGCACCAACTATCGAAGCGTATTCTGCTTCCAATAATGTGCAGGTTACTACAGAGATGCTGGACATGCTGGGTGATATTATTGACAGGTCTACTACCGCCGGTGCAAACCAGATCGGAGGTATATCCTTTTCTGTATCAGAAGAAAAGCAGAAGGAGTATCGTGAAGAGTTACTAGCAGAAGCGGTAAATGATGCATCATCAAAGGCTGACCAGCTTGCAGAAGGTCTGAATGTCAGGATAGTCGGCGTGAAAACATCTTCCATAAATGAGGGAGGATACCCACGAACGATTTATGCTTCGGCAGATTTTGCTGAAGAAAAGGCTGTTGCACCAGCAATAGAACCCGGTGAGACCACGGTTTCCCTATCTGTTCAGGTAACGTATCTAGTCGAGTAAATGACAGGCGACCGCAGGTTAGGAATTTAAATCGATATATCAATGGCTCTGTAGAAATCCTCTACATTATTATAAACCACAGATGCACGCAGATAAAC
>CAZQWP010000037.1:0-9936 GCA_964597005.1 uncultured Methanosarcinales archaeon
CACAATGAGTCTTAATTCCCCGACTCTTTGCTTCTTCTTTCAGTGATTTTGCGCTGATCATTTTCACAATTTCTTCAATATTCATAGACTCTAACCCCAGATGTGCTCAATATAGATTACACATCAATGGATGTTGATTCCCAATGAGCATAAACTTATCTATTCTTCTTATAAAACGTGCCTGTATTCTGGATACATATAATACATTGTCACCGATCGCAATCCTGATATCCGATGGTTTGGCAGGTTTTAGTTCAATTGGTACTATCACAGGTCCGCCGCAGGTAGTGCATAACCTGAAATCCATTTTGCTTTTAAGGATAAAGGATTCAACATCAGAGTCGATGATAAAACCATTTTTCGTACGAATCATCGGAAGTGGGTAGGTTCTATACTATATAAATATAGCTTTACGATGTGCTTTGGACCAACTTTAAATTTAATGAATTCCATTATATTTTTTATGTTGATGCGCGATAAAGGAAAATTGGTGATTTGGCCGGCATATCTAGACATGACAAAATCCAGAAGTAATGGCCGTATTGTCTCAAAGAAAAATTCTATAAAAGAACCGAAGCTCAAGGAGATTGAAAGTGCCGCTGCAAAGTTGGGATTAAGCCCGGAGGTAGAGGCTGAAAAGGCTTATCCAAAGTCATGGTGGGAGGTAAGTGGCAGGGTGCTGGTCGATAACAAGGGACCAAAGACCGTGATTGCAAAGCAGATTGCAAAAGCCATCAAGGAAATGCGTTCAACATAGTGGTCATTAGGGGCTAATGGCAACAAAATATTGTTATTATTTATCTTTTTTTGAATGTATATATTTTGTAAAAATATGTTAGTCCGACTCTGTCGGACTCCTTGAATGTGAGTCCAAGGTCTCCAAGTTAATCCGACCGGAGGGAAGATTTTCTTGTTCAGTCTGGAAGAGATACCACTGGTGTCCTTGCATAATGTCAAAACCTGTATTCCTCGGCGAACTGCTCCTCTACTGGTGCCACTCCTGCAATGTACCGGTCCTTGGAAAAAAATGCGGATGCAGTGCAGCCACAAAAAAAGTAACTGTCACACCTCCTGCTGATATACGACCGGCTTTTCAATATGATATTGACCTTATTAACTCGGTATCAATCAAACATAATATTTTGAATCTAATGGGAAACGAATGCAAAAAATATTATGTTTGAAGGAATACGTGCGGAAAGTGAGATAGAAGGTTGGTATTAATTTATGTTTTTTGCTAGGTAGTATGTTTTGATGGTGTCCATTTAGTGATCTATAATGTGCACCCAATATCCATTCGAATCAGGCGGCAGCCCCATCTCCAAACAACCGGATTCAGTTGAAAATAAGTGCAAGCCCCTGTTCAAGATATGGACGCATCGAAGAAGTAAACCCGTGTCCGGTATCATTGACAGTGTGAATTGATCTTGGCTCTCCCGCCCTTTCAAAGGTTTTCTGTGCGATAGAATATGGTATGATCGAATCATTTAATGAGTGAAGCATAACCACTTTTCTTGGGGATATATGTTCAATATATATGTCAGGGTCAATGGACCTGTAGAAACGATATGCCTGCTCGTTGGTAACTGAAGCAGTGTCTATTGAGTCGATATCATACCCGCCTGTACTGATCCCGACCACACCTTTGATCGAGGGGTCTATTGCCGTTGCTATGATGGCGAACCTGCCACCATTGCTTGAACCAATGATCGCGATTTTTTCTGCATTGATCTCGGGCTGGTCACGCAGCACATCCGCAGCTTTCAATGCATCATACACCATCCTGTACTCTATCGGTTCATCACCCTGTTTGAACATATCAAGGTCTTTGTTCGGGTCTATTCCCCCGAGGTTTCGCTGGTCAAGCACAAGAGATGCATATCCCATTCCAGAAAGTTCGGATGCAAGTCCCTGCTCTTCTTCTTTTGTTACACCTGCCCCCGGAAGGAGTACAATTCCCGCAACTTCTGTGCCGGAGTCAGGGATCCTTAAAAGTCCGTTGATATGGGTGTCCCGACTTTTAAATGAAACGGTTTTCAGGACATCTGTGTTATCGGGATTTTTCGTAACCTGTATCGAGTATTCAACATCTCCCCGCGGTGGATATGAGAGAATGCCTTCATCCGATACTGACCATTCCTCAGTATCAGTGGAATTTTGCAATATCCCGTAAAAGCCTGAAAGTACAAGAAGCACTCCAATGACAAATACTATTCTTCGGGTCTGGTTTCCTGAATCAAACTGCAATTTGCTGTTATTGCCATTCCGCGGGTTTTTTTTCTTACCCAAAGAAACCCCAACCAAAAAAGTTAGTTATGGCCAGAGGCCGAAACTCGCATTTAAAAATATGATGGCAATAGCAGTGAAAACTCCAAACGCAATTACGCTCTTTGGACTTACATGTATAGCTCTTTTATCTGCATCATAATACCGCATGAGACCCGCGGATGACATGAGTCCATTGCCGCTTGATTTTTGTTTAGCCATGTTTCCTCCGTCTGTATAATGCACCTATACTTATCCCTTGATTAATAACTTTGCGGTTAATATTAACGTCCAACCATGTGTTTTTTAGTTCAGGATTTTGCGTTTTTTGAGTTTTGAGAATAGATTGTTAGTTATTCCTTTTCAGAAAAACAAATTCTCATTTACGCCAGAACCTCATCCAGCAGGAAGGGCGGATGGAACACACCGCGCTCGGTGATTATTGCAGTAATGTTCTCCATGGGGGTCGCATCAAATGCGGGATTGTACGCAGGAACGTCAGCAGGTGCAAGTTGCTCGCTTCCAAAAAAGCGCAGTTCATCCGGTTCCCTGAGTTCGATCTTAACGCTACCTTCCCACCCTTTAAAATCAAATGTGGATATGGGGGCTGCCACATAGAACGGAATTTCGTGTTCCCTTGCGATCACGGAATGCGTATATGTCCCGATTTTGTTGAACACCACATCCTCTGTGATCCTGTCTGCCCCGACTATTACCTTGTCCACCATCCCCTGCCGCATGACGTGACCGGACATGGAGTCCGTGATTAGCGTGACAGGAATGTTGTCCTTCAGCAGTTCCCATGTGGTGATCCTGCTTCCCTGGTTCAAGGGACGTGTCTCGCATGATATGACCTTGATCTCCTTTCCGTCCTCTACAGCCGAACGTATGACCCCAAGAGCAGTTCCCCAGTCCACGCATGCCAGTCTCCCGGCATTGCAGTGCGTCATCACGGTGTCACCGTCATCCAGCAGTTTCGCGCCATAGCGTCCCATTTTTTTGTTGATGGCAACATCCTCATCAGCGATGCGCACCGCTTCACTGATCGCAATGTCCCGGATACCGTCCACGTCATAGGCGTCTGAAACCGCGTGCATTATCCTGTCAACACCCCATGCGAGGTTTACAGCTGTGGGACGTGTGGCTTTAATGGTTCTTGCGGCAACATCCATGTCTTTTATCAGGCCATCCATGGTATTTGCACTGCTCAAGGTGGCGGCAAGTGCCACCCCAAAACCGCCTGCTGCTCCGAGGGCTGGTGCACCACGGACACGCAGGGTCTTTATTGCCTCACACAGTGAACTTAAGGTTGCACATTCAATGACCCTGTAATCCTTTGGCAGAAGGGTCTGGTCGATCATCATGATCGTTTTTGATTCCTTGTTCCAGTCTATCGTTCGCATCGGGATCACTAGTCGATTAATGATTGCATGTTTGCATAAAAAACTATTCAATCGCACCTTTCAATTAGCTTGATATATTTTGGTGGCTTCAGTTAAAAAGAAGACCGATATCCAATCTACATAACCGCTGGAAGAATTCAGAATCCTTAAATGTAATGTAAACCGGTTATATTTTGATTGTATATAATTTAAAAAACTATGTTAGTCCGAATCTGTCGGGCTCCTTGAACGTGAGTCCAAGGTCTCCAAGAAAATCCGACCAGAGGAAGGATTTTCTTGTCACTGGAGGAAATAAATTGGAAGATAAGATCAAGGTTGGAATAATTATCTGCAACCGCTACAGTACCTGTGCCGGAGGCAAATGCCTCAAAGCTCTACGTAACAGGGAAGGAGCATTCAGTATCTACGGTGAGAATGAGGTGGAACTGGTCGGGTTTACCAGTTGTGGTGGTTGCCCGGGTGGGAACATCGAATATGCCCCGGAGGAAATGAAGAAAAACGGTGCTCAGGTCATTCACCTTGCCACAGGTCTGGTTGTGGGATATCCTCCCTGTCCCAGAATAAACTATTTCCGTAGTTTTATCAAAGAAAGGTACGGGATGGATGTGGTCATTGGAACGCATCCTATCCCCCAGAAATACGTTAATGTGCACGACAAACTGGGAACATGGGACTCCCCAAAATGGAAAGAGATTATCCAGCCAACATTATCCGATGAAAAAACCCGCTTGTCTTATGACTGAACTTGGAACTTGGTTAGATGACAGATTGATCATGCATTAATATGGTCCGTTTCTCCAAAAAGACCTTATATCATTTGTATAACTATAGTGCCCTATGCGACATTTTTTGATTATAGGTCACAAAGCTGTAACATCAGGCGATTATCCACTGAATGACATGCCCGGATCTGCGGGGCGCATGGACATACTTTGCAGGTGTGTAAACAATGCACTTTTCCTGTCTCACGGCATGCGGCGGGATGTGCAGGTGCATCT
Source organism: uncultured Methanosarcinales archaeon (assembly GCA_964597005.1). Lineage (GTDB taxonomy): Archaea > Halobacteriota > Methanosarcinia > Methanosarcinales > Methanosarcinaceae > JAFGQV01. Next base: position 4,667 of record CAZQWP010000037.1, read on the forward strand.
CCTGTTACTTGGTGAACCTGACCCCGGAAAGGTCATACGCTTTGATGGCGAGAAATTGAGATACTTAAATCCGGATGAGAGAAGCAGCGGTTCGCTTATCAAAAAAGCACTTGCAAAGAATGCCTTTGACAACGAAGTCCAATCCACACTGGGCGTATGGCTCCGGCGCGGTGAACTTGGAACTTTGCTCGATGAGTTCAAAAGTAAAGGTATACCCATGGTATATCTACGGGAGGATGGAAACGACATCAGGGATGTTTCCGCATCATTGGCGGACGCAGTGTTCATCATGGGTGACCACATGGGTGTGACCGAAAACGAAGAAGAGATGATCTTAAGCGCAGGTGCAAGAATCCTATCGGTTGGACCGCTGTCCCTTCATTCAGATCATTGTACAATACTTGTCAACAACGAGCTGGACAGAGCTGCCACTGAGTGAACGGCTGTTGCGTTGACCGGAAAGCATTATATCTACTCACAGGATATCTACTGAAAACCGTTCTATCAATATATTATTAATTCATTGCGTTGACTCGAAGTGATCACATGAACATACTGGAAATTGCAAAAAAAATAACCCATGAAGGGCCCACATGCGATCACTGCATGGGCCGGCAATTTGCAAAATTGTCCACTGGTCTTACAAACGATGAACGCGGACGTGCAGTTAAACTCGCACTTGCCATGGAGGGCGACCATCTATTAAAGGACGAGATGGATGACACTATTTTAAAAGAGCTTGCACCAAGCAGCATCTTTGCTAGGAAAGTACTGCATATTGAAGGAGAGGATGAAAAATGCTGGGTATGTGGCGGTCTTTTTGGTAAACTTGATGACTGGACCGAGCGCGCAATTTCAGCACTTGGAGATATCGAATATTCAAGTTTCCTTGTTGGCACGAAGATGAGCGGGCTTTTGAGTGAAAATGAAGAAATTCTCTGGACCGAATCCGGGGCAACCCATGCCGAGCAACTAAAATCGGAATTGAACCGCGAGGTTGGTAAGCTGATCGCGGCAAAGAACGGGAAGGAAGTGGAGTTCGAAAATCCTGACATCTTAATAACACTGGACCTTGCAAAAGAGGAGGTATCACTTCAGGTAAGGTCTGTCTATATTCTTGGCAGATACCGGAAATTGATTCGTGGAATTCCCCAGACAAGATGGCCGTGCAGAAATTGCGGTGGCAAAGGATGTGAAAAATGTAATTTCACCGGCAAGCAGTATCTCGAGTCAGTGGATGAACTAATCCGCGATCCTGTTATAATGGCTGCGCAGTGCGCCGATACAAAATTCCACGGCGCGGGACGCGAAGATATAGATGCGTTGATGCTCGGGAGCGGAAGACCTTTTATCGTTGAGGCGGTCAATCCTTTGCGGCGAAACATCAATCTTGAGAAACTTGAGCAGGATATCAATGATTGTGCAGCCGGAAAGGTAGAGGTAAAAGGACTGAATTTTGTCTCACGGGGCGTAATCGAGACCTTGAAGACATCAAAGGCGGATAAAGTTTATAACCTTAAAGTTACATTCAAAGAGCCGATTCCAGAAGAAAGACTTAAATCCAGCCTTGACAAACTGAACGGCGCAGAGATTAGTCAGAGAACCCCACAGCGTGTTTCGCACCGTCGGGCCGATCTGGTCAGAAAGCGGCGCGTACACAGCATTGAACTCAGCGCCCTAACGGATGGATGTGCATCTATCACAGTGAACTGCGAAAGCGGTCTATATGTCAAGGAACTGATATCAGGCGATGACGGAAGGACTGAACCGAGTTTGACGGGATTGATTGGTACCCAGGCAAAGGTTATGGAACTTGACGTTGTTAATGTTGACCTGTAAGATGCCGAATTTGCCACAAGCCAAACCAAAGATCGCTCAAAATAAATTAAAATTCAAATAATATCATCAACTTAATACATAACGGAGGAATATAATGCCAACATCACATGGCGAACGAGCCTGTACACGATACAAATTGAAGAATACTGTGCGCGAGAGAGGAATGTCCCCGGTTAGCAAAGCTATTCAGCAATTCGAAGCTGGACAGATGGTGCACATTGATATAGACCCCAGTGTGCAGAAGGGAATGCCAAATCCGAAATTCCAGGGCAAGACCGGAAAGGTCATGTCACAGCGCGGACGAGCATACCTCCTGCAGGTAAGGGATGGAAATGCCATGAAAGAGGTTATTTCCTTACCACAGCATCTTAAACCGCAGAAATACAACTAAATATTGGTTTTCAGGTAGAGTAAATCACCTGATGCATATCTATCAAAAATATCGATAGATATATCTAATTGCGAAACTATTGGGAAACATTTAAGCGAGATCACAGGCGAAAAGTGAATATAGATATTTAGATGGTTTGCTGCAGCGCACAGACATTATCGAATTTTATTCAAGTTTAGAAAGAGTGTATTTCAATGATAGTTAAAGAAGTTATAAGTGAAGAGCTATTAACACTGTCCGAAGTTAAAGAAATGCTCCATGGGATCGTGGAAGATCGATCAAGCAGGGAAGAAGAATTAGGGTATGAGCTGCGAAAGGCAATCAATCACGCAGACATGTTTGCAAAGACCAGTGCCGAAAAATCAAGGGAATTGGTAAACAAGTTACTTGAACTTGAAAAGATGAAACCTGAGATTGCAATTAGAATTGCAGATGTTATGCCGCAATCACGGGATGAGCTCAGGACTCTTTATGCAAAAGAAAGATACACATTAACAGAGGAAGAACTTGACAACATTTTGAATTTTGTGGCGGAAGCAATTGAATAAACTTATATCCCATATATTCTTTTTTTAATAATATAAGTTCTCAGTTGTAGCACTGGATACGTCATTGGAGGGTACTTATGGCAAACATGGTAAAACAACCCCAAAAGGAAGAGTATGCATGGATTCTGGATTTCCTGCCTTATGGCAGTACTTCTGACAATCGACCCACCTATCAAAAGAAACCGCTTGTTCAGGCAGTAGGCGAGATACATTTCGTATTAATGGAAATGGTCCCAAAGGAAGGTGTCATTCCTGAGATACAGTCGCGTGTTTACATTGGTAAAGGGGATCGGGATGTTATTGACCATGTTAAAAGCAGGATATTCTACACTGAACTGAGCCATGGGGCACAGCTTGAAATTCCATATTTGATCGAAGCGTGTGTCAAGGACCAAGAAGAAAAATTTGTAAAATTTTTCAATGAGGCGCATTCGGTGACAACAAGGTTACATATGCTGGAACTGCTTCCGGGTATTGGCAAAAAGCTGATGTGGGCGATCATCGATGAACGGAAGAAAGGCAATTTCAAGAGTTTTAAGGATCTCAATGATAGGGTGACAGGACTCCACGCTCCCGAAAAGATCATTTTAAACCGTATTCTGGAGGAACTTAAGGACGACCGTATCAAGTACAGGTTGTTCACAACACCGATGCACCGTTCAACACATGATTAGTTATAAGGTGTAATTGATTTGGTTCGCGCACTCCTCAAAAAGTATGGTATCCAGGGGGGATACCATGACCAGCATTTTTTGGTTGATGAGCAGATCCTTGATAAGATTGTTGAAGCCGCGCATCTGGGCGATGAAGAGACAGTACTTGAGATTGGCGCCGGCATTGGCAACCTGACAATACTTCTTGCTGATCGTGCCAGAAAGGTCATTGCCATAGAACTCGACCTTGTGCTTGTTGAAGTACTGAATGACCGGTTCAAGACCGTAGAAAATGTACAGGTCATACAGGGGGATGTGCTTAAGGTCGATTTTCCTAAGTTTGACAAGGTGGTTGCAAACCTTCCGTATTCCATTTCTTCTGAGATCACGTTCAAGCTCTTTAAACACCGGTTCGAACTGGGCATCCTAATGTACCAGTACGAGTTTGCAAGGCGGTTGGTAGCTTCTCCCAATTCCAAGGATTACAGCCGCCTGTCTGTAAATACTCGTTACTTTGCCGATGCTTCGATTATCATGACAGTTCCACCGTCGGCATTTTCACCGCCACCTGAGGTACGTTCAGCAGTGGTTGAACTGGTTCCGCGTCCGGCACCTTTTGATGTGGTTGATGAGGATTTCTTTTTGCGTTTCGTCACCGCAGTGTTCAGCCAGCGCCGGAAGAAGTTGAAGAATTCCATCTTAAAGACCAGTCATTTGCTGGGAGTTAATAATCTCAAACAAATTGTGGAGCAATTGCCAGAAGCACTTCTGGACAAACGTCCTGAGAATCTCGAACCCCGTGAACTGGCTGAAATTGCAAACCGGATAGTCTCATTAAAAGAAACGGTTTAGTCATGGTACAGATCGAATATGGAAATGCGCACATCAGACTTGCAGATACGGTATATGAACCAGCCGAAGATTCTTTTTTGCTTGCTGACGCTGCAGTCAGTCATGCGCGTGATGGGATGTGCATCTTAGAGGTTGGAACGGGCACGGGTTTTGTATCCGTAGTTTTGAAGGCAAACGCCAACGTAGAGGTCGTAGCTACAGATATCAGTCCCTACGCTGCACGGTGTGCAAGGTCGAACGGTATTGAGGTCATAAGAACTGATATGTTCAGGGGTTTGAAGTCCGGACCCATTTTTGACCTGATAATATTCAATCCCCCATACCTGCCGACATCAGATGAGGAAAAGGTCCCAGGCTGGCTGAACTATGCTTTTGATGGCGGGATGGATGGACGTGCGGCTGTGGAGTGTTTTGTGGATGAGGCAGGTGAGTATCTTGTACGGAATGGTATAATATTGCTGCTGGTTTCGTCTCTTACTGGGATCGAGCACGTACAAACAAAGATGAAGTCAGTGGGTTTTGATGTAAGCATTATTGGGCGTACCAGATGTTTTTATGAGGAACTGGTTGTTTTGCTGGGGAAATGACGCGCATGATCATATCGGTAGTGTGAAACATTAATTGTAAATTATTCCAATACCAATTTGTATCGATTGTACTGGCCATCGGGATAGGGATCCAGAATTTTCCTGAGTCACATCGCGAGGTAATGTGCCTCTGGCAACACTGGGCGCAATGATGGGTTTTACATTGATAATGGCACTTGATGCGGCATTTGGATGATATTTGAAACACATTTAGCCACATCAAATATATATTTATGACAAAAGTGATATATCCTAAGTTTGACAGTTTTGTTTTTATTCACAAGAATCTTGATATTTCTGTTTTCTACCCGCCAATTGACAGTTCCTTCACCTTTGCTAACATTCGTTCATGCGTGATCGGTTAAGTGATGAATCATGATAAATCACCTGTTTTTTGTAA
>CAZQWP010000038.1:0-9754 GCA_964597005.1 uncultured Methanosarcinales archaeon
GGCTACAACTTGTAGTTATTTGTAAGAATCTCCATGCGTAAGCGTGGAGTAGTTCGAGAAGGTGCTTAGCACGTTTACTATGAATAACGGTTGCAAGTCAAAAATGAAATATACCATCAAGGTAGCAGTATAAACATGGCGGAGAATCGGGAAGTGCCTTGCCAGTGCGGGAATAATATGATGTGTCTGATCCTGACAGGTTCCGGTGCACTTGAGATTAAATGCCCTGAGTGCGGTTCGGTCAGGAACGTTGGTAGGGGGCTTTGTCCAACGAGACTTGCAGAGTGATTCAGTTCTCAGGGCTGGTTGTAGATATTAGTTGAACGTTGAAATGCCTGAGCCTGCGGTTCGGGTAGGGGTTGCTGGATGTAGTTAAGGTGGGAGAGTATATGGTATTTATTCTGTCTGCTTGAATATGGTGTTTAAATTGAGTTGCAATAGTCACATCTGGTTTTAAAACTTTTTTTTGTCCATCTAAAGTTGAATCTATCATCCTTTAGGCACTATACCCCAAGGTCAAGAGAACTACAAACAACTTCTCAGACTTTCTGAGACTACAACCACCCGCACATATCCTTAAGCCCGTGCCCGGTAGCGATACACACCACAATCTTGCCGGCGAGCGTGTCGCTGACCTTGCACGCGCCTGCATAGGCAACAGCGCCGCTTGGTTCCACCAGTATACCATGACGTGCAAGCGTGTCCCGGGCTTCAAGGATATCGGACTCGTTCACATTTATGCCCATTCCATTCGAATCCTGCATTGCCCTGAGTGCCGCAAGACCGTCGATGGGGTTTCCGCAGGCGATTGCCGTAGCAATGGTCTCAGGGTCGGCAACTGGCTCGATGGTGGGTGCGTCACTCTCCCATGCTCGCACAACAGGATTGCAGTTCTCAGCCTGCACACCAAAAATACGGGGCATGCGTTCGGTAATTCCCACGTACACCATTTCACGGAACGCCTCGTACAGGCTCCATAGCAGCGTACCGTTCCCGATGGGCGCGATCACGTAATCCGGCACCTTCCAGTAAAGCTGGTCCAGAATCTCAAAACCCACGGTCTTCGTACCCTCACACCGCCATGGGTAATCTCCTGTCAAAAACGAATCACCGTGCGTGCGCACATAATCCTCGGCTGATGCCATGGCAACGCTGTAATCACCGTCTATCACCCGCACATCCGCACCATGCGCTCGCATCTGTGCGATCTTTGCATCCGCTGCGATTTCAGGCACAAAGACAACGCACGCAATACTTGTGAATGCAGCATAGGCTGCAATGGATGCGCCCATATTGCCTGTGGACGCCACCACGACTTTCTTTTTTCCGAACTCAAGCGCCTTTGTCATCTCAAGGGACGAGCCGCGGTCCTTGAACGAACCCGTGGGGTTTTGAGCCTCGTATTTGATGTACAGGTTCGAGGCTCCGGTTGATTCCGTAATTGCTGACTGGGTCAATAGCGGTGTTGCCCCCTCACCCAGTGTCACAAGGGACGAGAGATCCGATACAGGCAAAAACGGCCAGTATTTCCAGTGCGTTGGTGCATCCCGCCTGAAACTATCGGAAAGGATTTCCTTCCTGATCAAATCGTAATCGTATTCTGCATCAATGGCACTGCCGCATTTCTCACACCGCATCACAGGAAGCGATATCACATCTTTTGGCAGGTATGTTTCCCCGCACCTGAAACACCGGAAGAACTTTACATACATCTTTTTACCTTCCAGACAGAGACTGCCGCAATGGCTTTAAAGTTTTACTAATCAGGATGGTTAGAACATGATGGATAGAAAATGGAGAATGGAACATGATAGATTGAAGAAATTGTCTTAGGTTTCAAAAGAACTTGGAAGCAAGTGTAGCCTTCGTACTGCACATTTGCGAGAAATTGCATTTATCGAAAAGCTGGCTCTTCTTTCTCTTAGGCATCGTACCATCTTTTATCTTCTCGACCTGGTTTCGGACCTTTAGGACCTGACGCCGGTCATCGGGCCGTATCCTTACTTTGCGGACGATACCATATCTTGCGTACTCAACAAAACCATGTTCAACGGCATTCTGGTATTTATTCTCCACAAGCATTGCAAGTGCCGCCAGATGCAGCCTGTCGTTCTTCCAGACACCGTTCTCGGGATAATTGCCGGTTTTGATTATCGAAGGGACCACTGCATCGTCAACACCGACAAGTTTAGTCGGGATCCTTGTGAGTACGGGCCGCTCCGAATGCAGAACAGTTTCGGTCCTGACCGGGGTGATGCTGCTTAAAAACTCTTCCTTTCCGTTCTCTGCCACAGCAAACGTCAGGTTTTCGCCGATATTCCCGAGATGTTCATGAACAGTAGATATTGCATTTTCAATAAGTTCAGGTGATACATTTTAATAGATCATCCCGAATTCCTCTGCCGCACGGACAAGTTCGGATTGAAGTTGCTCTAAGATGGGTTCGTTGTTTGACGTACATCTTTTTACCACGTCAGGATATGCCAGTGCAAACTTTTTTAAAAGCATCTCTTCAATATATGACGATGAAGTATCAAAAACCAGCTCATGACCGCGGCTGGTATAATACACCTGTCTCGGGCATCGAAGATACAGCAGAATTTCCGACACATTGACGTTTATTTTATCCTTTTGTGAGAACATGTTTTAATAGTTGATAACAGATATAATATATAAAGTTAAATAATATAAGATTGAAAGTCCGTCAATTGCCGAATTGACATTCGTTAAATATATATGCATATCTTTCATCTAAGTATAATGTATCATGACCGAAAATGTGTCGCATGAAAACATTCGTCAGCGCCTAGCGGAAAAGATGGCAGGTGAAATCACGCTGTCAGAGAAACCTGGCGAAACATTGAAAAAATGGAGATTGAACTTTGAGATTGCACAGACCGACATTTCCAGTTACCTGGGCGTTTCTCCATCTGTTATAAGCGACTATGAAAGCGGAAGGCGAAAGTCTCCCGGAACCTTAATCGTAAGAAAGATCGTTGAAGCTCTCCTTGATGTCGATGCCCAGCGCGGCGGACAGAAGATACATGCTTACGAAGGGATACTTTATACCGAGTCCACATCAAAAGCAGTGTATGCTACCTACGAATATACTTATCCAATGCAAGTTGCAAAGCTTGCAACGTTGATCGAGGGAGATATTATTTATAAGGGCGTAGAGAAGCCGTTGTATGGTTTTTCGGTGATCGACAGCAAAAAAGCGATTCTTGAACTATCGTCCCATGAGTTCCAAAACCTGTACGGATGGAGTACGGAACGTGCTATGATCTTTACAAAAGTAACTACAGGTAAATCCCCGATGGTGGCGATTCGTGTCACCAACCTGAAACCTGCTACCGTCGTGTTGCATGGACTCCGGGAAAACGAGGTGGACCCGTTAGCCAAAAAAATGGCTGAAATAGACCGGATCCCGCTTCTTGCAACTACAATGGACATTGATGGACTGATTGAAAAATTAAAAAAATACAGTCAATATCACGTAAGAGAATAAAACTGTTCGAACATAACAATAAAGGTGTAAAAGAATGAGTGTTGGGATTGTATCATATGGAGCCTATATCCCGAAGTACAGGATAAAGGTAGAAGATATCGCCCGTGTATGGGGCGATGATGCAGATATCCTCATTGCCGGTCTAATGGTGAACGAAAAATCAGTGCCAGACCTTGATGAGGATACAGCAACTATTGCAGTGGAAGCCGCAAGATCAGCACTTGCACGAAGTGGTGTAGATGCAAAGCGTATCGGTGCCGTGTACACTGGTTCTGAAAGTCATCCCTATGCCGTAAAGCCGACAAGTACCATTGTTGCCCAGGCTGTGGATGCCACTCCTGTAATGACAGCGGCAGATTTTGAGTTCGCATGTAAAGCAGGGACTGCTGCAATCCAGGCATGTATGGGTCTTGTTACATCCGGCATGATCGACCTTGGTCTTGCTATCGGTGCTGATGTGTCGCAGGGTGCACCTGGCGATGCATTGGAATATACTGCTGCAGCAGGCGGAGTAGCTTTTCTTATCGGCAGTAAGGAATCAGAACTTGCAGCCATCATCGAAGACACGTATTCCTACACAACCGACACACCGGATTTCTGGAGAAGGGAAGGTATGCCCTATCCTGAGCATGGAGGCCGTTTTACAGGTGAGCCCGGCTATTTCAAACACGTGACCAATGCAGCAAAAGGTCTGATGGAAAAGATTGGTACAAAACCTTCTGATTATGATTATGCGGTATTCCACCAGCCAAACGGGAAGTTCCCGAAACGCGCTGCAAAGATATTAGGATTTACCAGTGAACAGATCAAAACAGGATTGGTGGTGCCAAGACTTGGAAACACATACTCAGGCTCATGCATAATGGGTATCGCGGCAATCCTCGACCAGGCAAAACCAGGGGACAGGATATTTGCCACTGCGTTTGGCTCTGGCGCAGGTGGTGATGCATTCAGCATCACTGTGACAGACAAAATAGAAGAGATCCGTGAAGGTGCACCGACTGTGGAAGAACTGTTGAGTGATCCGATATACATGGATTATGCAATGTATGCCAAGCACAAGGGTAAGATAAAACGTGCATGAAGGTGTCAAGAATGAGAGATGTAGCAATTATTGGAGTATATAATACAAAATTCGGCGAGATGTGGGACCGTTCCTTCAGGGACATATTTGTTGAGGCTGGCGTGGGTGCACTGGAAGATGCCGGTGTTAGTGGAGAGGATATTGATGGCTTGTACGTTGGGAACATGAGCGGTGGACAGTTTATTGAGCAGGAGCATATCGGTGCCCTAATCGCAGACTATTCGGGTCTTTCAAGAAACCTTCATATCCCGTCAACACGTGTCGAGGCAGCGTGCGCCTCAGGAGGACTTGCTCTGAGGCAGGCAATATTTGCAGTCGCGTCCGGTTATCAGGAAATCACTGTTGCTGGAGGGGTGGAGAAGATGACCGATGTTTCCACTTCAATTGCATCATCGGCTCTGGCGGCGGCAGCTGATCACGAATGGGAAGGCATGATGGGCGCCACGTTCCCGGGTTTATATGCAATGATCGCAAAGTTGCATATGCATAAATACGGGACCACCAGTGAGCAGATGGCAGAAGTAGCTGTCAAGAACCACTATAACGGTTCAATGAACCCGATCGCCCAGTACCAGAACAGGATCACGGTTGAGGCTGTATTGAAATCCATTATGGTAGCTGATCCCCTGCACATCTTTGACTGTTCACCCATAACAGACGGGGCCTCTGCCCTTGTTGTTGCACCGGCTGATATTGCACACAAGTACACGGACACCCCCATTTACATCAAAGCAACTGCACAGGCGAATGACACTATCGCACTGCACGACCGTCGTGACATAACAACAATAGATGCCACGGTAGTTGCAGCAAAGAGGGCTTATGAAATGTCAGCGCTCACACCTGCTGACATCGATCTTGTGGAAGTTCACGATTGCTTTACCATTGCAGAGATATGTGCCATTGAGGATCTGGGATTCGCAAAGAAAGGCGAAGGCGGCAAGGTCACCGAGGAAGGAGAAACAGCAATCGATGGCAGGATTCCTGTGAACACATCCGGTGGTCTTAAGGCATGCGGTCATCCGGTGGGTGCAACCGGTATCAAACAGACCGTGGAAATTACCCACCAACTGCGTGGAGAGGCAGGGAAACGGCAGGTTGACGGAGCAGAGATTGGTATGGCCCACAATGTGGGTGGATCAGGTGCAACGGCTGTTGTACACATTTTTTCGAGGAGCAGGTGATATAGATGACAGTAGCAAGGTACTGGAGAAAACAGGTTCACAGGTATAATCTTGTAGGTACGCATTGCAACGAATGCGGTGAATATTTCTATCCTCCGCGGAACATGTGTCCGACATGCAGGCGTGATGGGAAAATTGAACCCTACAAGTTCAATGGTGCAGGAGAGGTTGTTACGTACACTGTTATTCGCACGGCAGCCGAAGGATTTGTGCATCAGACACCGTTTGTTCTTGCGGTCGTCAAACTGGACGAGGGTCCACAACACACCAGCCAAGTAGTGTGTAAGCCTGAGGAGGCATATATAGGGATGAGAGTCAAACCCGTTTTTAGAAGGATCGGCCAGAGCGGCGAAAGGGATATCATCCACTACGGCACGAAGTTTGTGCCGGCTTGAAATGATTGAGATTGAGGTAAAAGCGCGCGCTGATCACCAGAAGATAAAAAAACTGCTTGAAGGGATGGGTGCGCAGGCAATAGGTATCGAAAAACATCATGATACCTATTACAATGCCCCACATCGTGATTTTGCTATAACTGACGAGGCACTTCGGATACGTTTGCGTAATGGAGAAGCCATTCTAACCTATAAAGGAAAGAAACTTGACCGCGTTTCAAAAACACGCAACGAGTTCGAAACGCCGGTTGATGATGAGAATACACGCAGTATCCTGCTTGAACTTGGATTTGTAGAGACCACTGTGGTCAAAAAAACCCGCGAGGTTTTTGAGTTCGATGATCTTACAATATGTCTTGATTCGCTGGACGGGCTTGGTGAGTTTATCGAGGTCGAGATAGTTGCGGATTCGGATGTGGATTATCACAGGGCGCGTTTGTTCGGGTTTTTAAAAAAACTGGGCATCAGGGAAGAGGAATCTATCAGAAGATCATATATGGAATTGCTGATGTGATCATTTTGAGTTGATCTTTTGCATATGCAGGGTTTTTTCATCGACCTTTGACATCCTTCGCTAATTAGTATTTTCCATGAAGAAATTCATAAGCGAATATTTCACCTTTGCAGGTTCAACATCAACGATCTCTTTTCGCTCGTCTTCAGGGAATGAATTGAAAACAGAGAATTTACCGAAAAGTTCGGGTGAATTGTTTAAAAACCGGCCATCAAGAAGAATACGTGCCCCGAAATCGGCTGGCGAGCGTACCACCCTTCCCATTGCCTGCCTGATCTTGCGGATGCTTGGGACCTGAACCGCATATTCCCAGCCGGCACCGTACCCGAACACATGGTCATAAGCGGATTCCACGGCATTCATGCGGTCATTGAGAGCAGGGTACCCGACACCCACGATTATGACGGTACGGCCCCGACCATCACGGTAATCCACGCCTTCGCTTAAGGTTCCCCAGATATACGAGATCAGCACAGCCTTGCTGTCTTTTTCACCTATTCTGAAAAAATCTTCCCTGACATCCTGTGAGGACACTCCGACCTCATCCAGAAATACGGGCACATCCACCTTTGATTCAAGTTTCTTGAAGTACCGTCTGGCCTCATAGGAACTCGGGAAAAATATAATCACATTCCCGGTGCTCTCTTTGATGGAATCAAGTAGCACTTGCTCGATAGTCTCCACTGTCTGGGGATCATCACGGTTCTTTGCAAATAGCGGAGAGATAGATACTGCAATTGTCAAGCGTTTATCATAAGGGAACGATGTAACGTAGGCGATCTCGCATGTATCCCGCGTGATTCCGAGTGTGGTTTTGATCATCTCGAACGGGCGCAGGGTCGCTGACATCAGGATAGCTGAGAACACCGAATCAAACAAAGGTTCAGTGACATTTTTCGGGATACAAGAAAACAGTTCAATCCGGCCATATATCTCATCTTTCTGGTCGCGCCTGACATTCAAGATCGGATAGTACCGCAGGTCACTGGAAAGTACGAGATAGGATGAAAGAAAATCAGCCGTATACCGGATGTGCGATCGTTTCAAAATCTTGCTAAGTCCTTTTTTATACTGGTCTCGATACACATCATCCAGTTTCGCACCAAATTCGCTGGCACTGGTCAGAAGTTTCTGGATTTTCTCCTCGTCCCCGAAACTTGCTTCCTTTGCCTGCCGCAAGAACCTGGCGTGAATGATGTCGTTCCTTTCATACGGGTCACTGATACGCATATCGTACCATCGTCTTCCAACACGCCCACGCTCCCCGAATTTGAAACGCGAATTATATGTATCCTTCATGACGCTAAAAAGTATCCTGAACAGGTTATGCACACCACCGTCAGGCATCTGGTCACTGTTCGCTTCGAGTTCTGCAATTGCCTTTTCAATGGTATGTTCGGTGATTGTAATGGAAGAATGCGAACGTGCAGCAGATTCGATATTGTGCGCCTCGTCAAGTATAACTATTACATCCTCTGGCTCTTTGTCGAGCCAGCCAAGAATCGTTGAGAAAATGTCGGCGTTAAGGACATGATGGAAATTGCATATCACAAGGTCTGCGTGTTTTAATTCACGTTTTAGTAACTCATAGCCGCACATTCCCTGACCAAAAGCAAAATCGTTGACCTCTTCAGGCGACCGTACATCCGCAAACAGCCATTTCCGAAACGTTTCACTATCCGAACGAAGCACTTCGTAGAGATCATTGCAGGAATGGTTCCTGAGATTACGCACTTTCTCATTGGCTGCATCGAGTTCCTTTCCCAGTTCATCCCGAAGAGCGATCAGCGCCGGATCCGGAGATTTTTTATAATTTTCATTAGCAGACTTGAGTTCCTGCTTTTTTAAATGGATGTCACGTTCGATCTCCATAAGCTCGAACGTACTTTCCCGCTTGACTGCACATTCCTCATAATCTGTTTCATGTGGGCACATTTTGGTCTTGCCCTTGATGACCGCCACTTTGATGTCATTGGTCTTTTTGATGTCACGGGCTTCCTGTATGAACTGGACCATTTGCTGGTGAACATTTGTAGCGATTATGATGGTCTTTTTTAGCTGCTTCCCCACATGCAAAGAGGGCGCAAGTGCGCTTAACGTTTTGCCTGTTCCGCATGCTCCCTCGAACAGCACGATCTCCCTTTTAAGGAGTGCGGAATGGATCTGGTCCATGGCTTCTTTCTGGTTTGGATAACATGTTTCTTTTGTAAAATACCTGAAGTAGCCGTTTTTTTGACTCATCGCACTAACTATGATGTTAGCCTACTTAAACGATTTTGATGGGTCTTTTTGTGCAAGGTGAACAAATGCTGTTTCTTCCGCTATGATACAGTCTGATTTTTCGTCGAAAATCTTTACTGTCACGGTTGAGCTTGCTTTGAAGCCGTAATGGTTTGAGCAGTTTGAAAGACCGTTTATTGTCACAAAAACACAAATCGGCACTGGTGTTGTTTCCATCATAACCATTGAGGACCAGCTGCTCTCCAGTTGACCAGAGACAATCATCGATTATTGGATTGCGGTCTGCATATGTTATATCTTTACCAGCTTTACCGACAGGTCTGAGATCTACGTATTTTACCACAATATCACTGTGTTCGTTCCAGCCACTGGCAGCTACGACGCTTATCTCGGAACTCTCCTCTCCAGAAAGTATGATCGAGGTCCATTCCAGTGACATTGAGTCTCCACCTTTATAAATTAATGATATGTAATTATCCTCAAATTGCATATCATTTGGAACACCGCCCACAATTCTCTTTATCTCAATAACAGCCCTCGTGTTCCTCCAAATGCATTCCCGAGGCTCTGGACTGCATCACTATCATATAATGTAACCGCAAGTCAAACTGGCAAGAGCAATTGTCAGAAGTGTGATGAGTAACGCTCCTATGAGTGGTTCGATGGCATTATCATTATTTTTGAACCTCATTGGCAAAAATTTGTGTATTGAGTTGCAATTATCATGCAGGTATAAAACAATTCTAAATTTAACTTTTAGCCAAGAAGTCCCTTTTCGTAAGATGGGGGATGAAAGGCGTACTATCCGCACACAACATTGAAAGATAA
>CAZQWP010000039.1:0-9490 GCA_964597005.1 uncultured Methanosarcinales archaeon
GAGGATTTTATGGTCGCAGATATCAATGGCAGAACAGTGGGGTGCGCTGCCCTTACCTATCGCTCCTATCCAGAACTTCACACAATTGCCATACATAAGAACTACCGGGGTAGGAAGATCGGTTCCCTGCTGGTCGAATCGATTGTTGGGAACATCCCGGAGGGGTGGGACAACATCTATGTCCGGACCACTGCACCCGGATTTTTTGAAAAGGCGGGATTCATGAAAATGCCGGATCCGGAAAAAAGGGATATATGGGAAGACTGTGCATCATGTGAGAGGTTTGCTACCTGCAAACAGAGTGGCATGCGCCTGCCGCTGAAGGGAACGTAAGGAGGGTAATATGCTAACGATTGGGATCGTGAACACGTATGATAAGATCAAGATAATCGATGCCCATTACCGCGCCATCGCAAGGGCTGCACCTATATGTCACGCTTTCGGATTCAATCTTGCTCTCTTTGATTTCCCATTTAAGATGACACCTGACGAACTGGTGGATTTTGTTATGGACAAGACCACGATCGGGGAATCTGGCAGGTATCTCAGGCTCCTGCATGAAAATGGTCAGTTTTTCGTATTCGATCTGCCAAAAAAAGGTTTTCAAGCCCAGTTCGGCTCGGTGGTTGTAACCACATCTAAACCCGATCCAAAAGTTGTAGTAACACCTGATGTGATCGCGGATGGGATGTTAAATAACAGATCCTACCTTGTACTGATAGGTCTTGGCAGAAAAGGACTGCCAAAGCACCTTTTCTCACTGGCGAAACATCATCTTGACATTACATCAGCAGGCATTTCGCTGGAGACCTGCACTGCCATCGGGGCAATTCCTGCACATCTGGCAGGCATCGCAGCCGCTAAAAAGGAACGCAGATGATCTCAGGTTTCTGCTCTTAATATGCAAGTTCCATATCGTCAACAAGAACCAGTTTCAATCCCCAAAGGCAGGACCGCCCACATCGGCTTTATTGCTGTATCCCGCTTTCTCCCAGTATCCCTTATAAGGCTCATCCGTAATTTCAATGTCGGTCACCCATTTGGCATATTTGTACCCGTACTTGTCCTCAGCCACAAGCTGAAGTGGGAATCCCCTGTCAGGAGGCAGTGTTACATCATTGAGCTTGTATGCAAGGATGATATTCTTTTCCAGAAGATAATCCAGTTCAAGGGATGTGGAATAGCCATCTGAACTGTAGAAGATTACGTTCGTGGCATTTTCTTTAATCCCAGCTTCATCAAAGAGGATCTTTACTGGCACACCAGTCCATTTTGCAATAAAGCTCCAGCCTTCAACACAGTTCAGCCTGTCAACCTTGGAGACATTCGGATACGCTAACAATTGCTCATATGTAAATTCCACAGGCGTGTCAACCAATCCGGTTATCCGCAATCTGTAGGTGTCCCGGTCTATATATTGCGTACCTTTTATGCCATTGTTACGTTGGTCAGAGATTGCTGTGAGTTTTATACCCTCGTACACTTTAATTTCGGTCTCATTAGCAAAGGTTTCCGGCGTTTCTGGCACAGTCGTACATCCGGATACAGCAGACATGACCAGAAGACAAATAAAGACAAGATTCCATCTTTTCATTCTAAATCCACTCCCCAAGTTTATAACAAAATCTTGTGTTTTATCGGTAATATGTCTTTTCATGGAAATATCGTGAGTCATGAAATAGCCGGATGTCTTCCTGTAGGCATAACAAAACCTATATGTTCATCCACAAGTAACATAGCCCCATGAACTTCCAGATATTGGACGCTGACTATGTTCGGGAAAACGAGAAGCCGGTCATCCGTCTCTTTGGACGGGACGAAGAAGGCGAGAGCGTCTGTTGTTTTGTACCAGAGTTTGAACCATATTTCTATGTCAATGTTTCAGGTGAGCTTCAGGACGTAGGCAAAATAATACAGGAGCGATTTGAGGCTGTCAAAACGGTTGAGGTCGTACAGAAATTTGAGCCTATTGGATATCAAAAACAGAAAAAACCCATGCTCAAGGTCACCACATTTGACCCGAAGAACGTTCCTGAGATACGAGAGGATATCGCAGCACTCCCAGGTGTCAAAGAGGTATATGAAACAGACATCCTGTTCAGGAACCGGTTCCTGATCGACCGCGGGTTCAACGGGATGGGATGGGTATCCGCAGACCCTGTCCCTGACGCCGGGTCTTACAGCAGCCAGAATATAACCTGTGACAGGACGATAACAGCATCCAGTGTACTGGAAATGGATAAAATATCCATTGCGCCTCTGAAGTACCTGGCGTTTGACATCGAGTGCCTGCCGCTTGAGAACGCAATGCCTACGCCCGAAACATCTGCAATTATAATGATTAGTCTGTCATTTAAACCTTCATACAAGGGGCATAGCACATTGATCCTTGTGGGGAAGGAGGTGGAGGATGTAGACCCTGATGTTGAGATGTTTACGGATGAAGCAAAACTGCTTAAACGCTTTTTTGAGATATTTCAGGAATATGATTCTGACATGGTTATCGGCTACAACATCAACGGTTTTGATATACCCTATATAACCGATAGGGTAAAGATTCTGAACGAATCCTCTGACAATAACATAAGATCGAGTGTTGGAAGGGACGGTAGGTCAATGAGCTATCGCAGGATCGTGAATCGTACTATGGTGTCCATGCCCGGAAGGGTGGTTGTGGATGCACTGCCCCTTGTAAGACAGGGTTTCAGTCTTAAGCAGTACACCCTGCGAAATGTTGCTAAAGAACTGCTGGGTCGGGAAAAACTGGATGTTGCACCGCATGAGATGTGCGAATACTGGGAGGATTCAGGTGAGAAGATCAAAAAGTTCATTGATTATTCCCGCCGTGATTCGGAACTTGCCCTTGAACTAGTCATGAAATTGCAGTTGCTTGATAAATATGTGGCACTGGCACAGGTAAGCGGTACATTGCTTCAGGATACCATGAGTGGAGGTCAGAGTTCCATGGTTGAGAACCTCATGCTTCGTGAATTCGGCAAACGTGATCGCGTAATTCCCCCTAGACCGGATGACAGGATCGCATCCGCCAGGCACAAGCAGAGTGAGGAACTCAAAGGTGGGGAAGTGCTGGAACCATGGAAAGGACTGCTGGAAAATGTTGTTATCCTTGATTACAAATCGCTATACCCTACCATAATGATGGCACACAATCTATGTTACACATCTGTTGTAGAGCGTGACCGCCCGGATGGCGACACTATAAAGCCGCCTTCAGGTGGGGAATTTGTGAGTGCCCAGATTTCAAAGGGAATTGTACCTTCCATTCTGGAAGACCTCTTAAACCGCAGGACAGAGACAAAAAAACGGATGAAAAATGCAGCCAGTGAGGAAGAGATCCGGGTTCTGGATGCAACCCAGTATGCACTTAAGATATTGCTCAACAGTTTTTATGGTTATTCGGGATACACCCGTGCCAGACTCTACAGCTTACAGCTTGCAAACGCAGTAACCAGTTATGGCAGGGCAAACATCCTGAACACTCGCAAGGTGGTAAATGATACCATTCACAGGATAATCCTGCGAAATGGTAATGCATATCTTACTGATGAGATCGCATCGCCTGAGCCGTCGGATAAGATCATTATCCTCTCGGTTGTATATGGGGACACAGATAGTGTTTTTGTCAAGTGCAGCTCAGACCACGAGATATCCCTTGAAGATGCCGAACTTGTCGGGAATAAGATTGCAGGCATTGTGTCCGATTCTCTTCCAGACCCTATGGAACTTGAATTCGAATCCATTGCAAAGCGTGCCCTGTTCATCGCAAAGAAACGATATGCTATCTGGGTTTTCGAGCGCTCTGGCGAGGATTGGAGTGATAAAATAAAGGTCAAAGGCATGGAAACCGTACGCAGGGACTGGTGTGAACTCACGTCAAAGACATTGAACAAAGTCCTTGAACTGGTATTAAAGGAAGGCAAGGTTGACATTGCGGTGGAGTATGTTAGAAGTATTGTGGACAGGGTGAGGAATATCGATGCCAGGAAAGATTCACAGATAATCGATGACCTGACACTGACGCGCATGTTCTCCAAGGGGAAGAAGAGTTATAAAAGTAAACAACCGCACCTGACGGTTGCCGCGAAGATCGAAGCGCGGACCGGCGTGCCTCCATCGATCGGGGAAAGGATTCCCTTTGTCATAATCGCTGGCAGGGGTCTATTCGTAGAAAGGGCTGAGGATCCTGATTATGTGCGGGAGCATAATATTCCTTTAGACGTGGACTATTACATAAAAAAACAGATATTGCCACCGGAGGAGAGGATACTTAGCGCGTTTGGGGTTGACATGGCGACCCTTGACTATGATTCAAAGCAGAAGGGGCTGTTTGATTTTGCACCCCCTCAGAAAAGATCTGCAAAAAAAACTGTGAAAAATAATACTGCCAATTATACAGAGGCGTTACCAGACCCGAAATCCCAGAGTTCGCTATTTGATTTTTAATTTTCGAAGGGGCAACACAATCTAATTCAGTTCCACCCTCTCACCGCTTACCATATATACCACACTTTCGCAGATGTTGCTGGCATGGTCCCCTATGCGTTCAAGATATCGCAGGACAAACAGTAGATGTGATGCATTTGTGATTATAGCGGGGTCTTCGATCATCATGCCGATCAGCTCCAGCCAGACGTCAGAAAACAATTTATCAATTTTATCATCCTCTGATGCAGCTGCCTTTGCCAGTTCCATATCAGATGTATCAAACGCTTTGATCGCATTTTTGACCATATCTTCCGCAATCTCTGCCATTTTTGGTATGTCGACCAATGGTTTCACATGCCCGCCTTCTATTCTCTCTGTAATTTCTGCAATATTGGATGCAAGATCGCTCATTCGTTCAAGATCGATTGCGATCTTCATCGATGATGTGATGAACCTCAGGTCCCGTGCAAGAGGCTGCTGGAGGGCAAGCAGGCGTGTAGCACACCTCTCGATGTACATTTCATAATTATCGATCACATTGTCCCTTTCAACGATCTCCCTTGCAAATTTAATATCGAGAGTTCTTAGTACTTCCACAGAATCGATAATTGTTTTTTGCGATAGCAACCCCATAGTTAGCACTTTTTGCTTCAGTAAATCTAATTCCCTGTTATATCTTTCCCTGACCACTCTATCACCCAAATCGTCCGGTTATGTAATCTTCTGTGCTCTTTTCGTGCGGCATCTCAAATATCTGCCTTGCAGTGCCAAACTCTATTAATTCCCCTAACAGGAAATATGCCGTATAATCCGACACCCGTGCTGCCTGCTGCATATTATGAGTTACAATAACAATAGTATAATTATTTTTCAGTTCCATCATAAGGTCTTCGATCTTACTGGTTGAGATCGGGTCAAGTGCACTGCAAGGCTCATCCAGCAGTATGATTTCCGGTTTTACAGCAAGCGTCCTTGCAATACATAGTCTCTGCTGCTGTCCTCCGCTAAGATCCAGTGCAGGTGAATTGAGCCTGTCTGATACCTCATTCCACAGGGCAGCAGAACGCAGTGTCTCCTCAACGATTAGATCAAGTTTTTTCTTATTTTTCTCACCATGGATGCGAGGTCCATATGCGATATTCTCGTATATAGACATCGGAAATGGGTTTGGCTTCTGGAATACCATTCCCACACGTTTTCTCAAATTGACAACATCCACTTCCTTTTCATAAATATTTTCTCCCTTGACCAGTACTTTCCCTTCGGTCCGGCAGTTAATGATCAGGTCGTTCATGCGGTTAAGACACCTGATAAACGTTGATTTGCCACAGCCTGAAGGTCCTATGAAGGCAGTAATGCATTTTTCTGGTATTTTAATGGAGATATTTTTCAGAGCATGGTTATCAGCGTACCACAGGTTGAGGTCTCTCACTTCAATCTCAGTTTCGATCCTTTCTTCAAATTTTTCAGTCATTAAATGTACCTCAGATCAGATCTACCATCTCATTTTCTTTCTATAATGCCGCCGTATTGCAACAGCAACAAGATTTAATCCTAGTACGATCAGGAGCAACACAAGAGCTGTCCCGTATTGGATCGGGCGTGTTTTGGCAATGTTCGTACCGGATGTGGCAAGTACGAACAGGTGATATGGGAGTGCCATGAACTGGTCAGATACAGAATCTGGCAGTCTTGGCAAAAAGAATGCGGCACCTGTGAGTAGGATCGGTGCGGTCTCCCCTGCCACACGACCCACACTTATGATCGCTCCTGTCACAATCCCCGGTAATGCGATCGGTAGCACAATTTTGCGGATGGTCTGCCATTTGGTGACCCCCAGTGCAAGGGAAGCTTCACGAAATCCCTGAGGAACCGTTGAAAGTGCTTCTTCACTGGCGCGGATGATTATGGGCAGCACAAGAAGTGCGAGTGTCAGGGATGCAGAGAGTATGGAAGGTCCAAAACCCAGGTATTTGACGAACAACGCCAGCCCGAACAGGCCGAATACCACAGATGGCGTACCTGCAAGATTGCTTATTGCCATCTGTATAGTCCATGTGAGCTTTCCCTCCCTCGCATATTCGTTCAAATATATTGCTGCAAGTATCCCGAGCGGTAAAGCTACGACCATGGAACCTGTAATCAGGAGCAGCGTACCAATGATCGCAGGATAAATCCCGCCTTCGGTCATACGTTTAAGAGGAACGTTTGTCAAAAAATCGATGCTTATTGCACCGATCCCATTGGATGTGATGTAATAGAGGATCAGGGAGACAAAAGCTACCACGGTGGTTATTGCAATGGTCAGGAATGCAAATGCTATTTTTTCTGTTGTTGTGGGTTTCAGTCGCATCAGGATCCCACCTTGAACATGTATCTCCTTTTAATGGATTCTGCGATCAGGTTGATCAGCAGTGTAATTACAAAGAGCATGGCACCTATGACAAAGAGGGCATGGTAGTGGTCGCTTCCCTGCGGGACCTCGCCCATCTCCAGTGCAATCGTGGCGGTCATGGTCCTGACGGGCGCCAGTAAACCATCGGGAAATCCCGGAATAATTGCTGTGTTGCCGGTTACCATCATGACGGTCATGGTTTCCCCGATGGCGCGCCCTATCCCCAGCATAACCGCAGCAGATATGCCGGACAGTGCCGCAGGTACGGTAACCCTGTGGATGGTTTGCCATCTGGTTGCACCAAGGGCGAGAGAACCTTCTTTTATAAAGGGGGGAACAGCACTTATTGCATCCTCTGATATGGATATGATGGTTGGAAGTGCCATTATTCCCAGCATGATCGAACCTGTTAATGCAGTCTGTCCCGTGGGCAGGTCCAGCAACCTCTGGAGGTTGGGGATGATCACAACAAGCCCGAAGAAACCGTATACAACAGATGGAACACCTGCAAGTATCTCAATAAATGGCTTGAGAAATCCGGCAACACTTGCACTCGCTATTTCCGAGATAAATATGGCAGATGCAACGCCAAGGGGTACAGAGATACATATCGCACCTGCAGTTACCAGAAGTGTACCAAGGAATAACGGCAAAAGTCCGAATTGCGGAGGTTTTGATGTCGGATACCAGAATTTTCCGTATAGGAAATCAAAAAAAGATATCTCTTTAAACAGTGCTGCTCCCTCCCCAAAGAGGAAGATACATATCAGGAAAAGAATTACAACCGTTACTGCACTTGTAGATAATAGTACAGTTTCGATTGCATGTTCCTTAAATTTGCCATCCATCCGCATGCCTGTATTTTCCCCACCTGTTTATACGGGTATATATCCAACTTCAGATACTATTTCCTGACCATTTGCACTCAGCACAAAGTCAAGGAATGTTTTTGCCAGACCTGTGGGCTCCCCGTTTGTATAGAAGTATAATGGACGAGCCAATGGATATTCTCCGCGGTTTACAGTTTCTACAGACGGTAACACATTAACGCCCGCACCGTTCAAGATGATCGCTTTTACACCTTCATCCATATACGCAATTCCAATGTATCCAAATGCGTTCTTGTTCTGGGATACTTCCAGTACGATTGCACCTGTTGCAGACTGTATGAGCGCGTCAGGACGGTATTCGTCACCTTCAAGCACATTTTCTTTGAAATATTCGTAGGTACCGGAACTGCTGTCCCGGGATATTGCTACGATTTTCAGGTCTTTGCCTCCAACTTCTTCCCAGTTGCTGATACTGCCATTGTAGATACCTCGTACCTGTGAAAACGTGAGTGCGGAAACCGTATTTTCAGGGTTCACTACAACCGCGATCCCATCCCAGCAAATGATGTGCTGTATCGGGTCAATGCCATTGGATCGTGCATTTTCGATCTCAGAGGCTTTCATTTCCCTGGAAGCCATTGCAATATCGACTTCACCGTCTATGAGTGCAGCGATTCCGACACCCGACCCTCCACCGATAACGGTTACGCTTTTATCGGTATTTTCTATCATAAAGGTCTCAGATTCTGCCTGTGCAAGTGGAAGGACAGTATCTGATCCTTTGACAAGGATGCTTTCAGAAACTGCCTGCGTGTCTTTGTCCACACATCCAATTCCAATGGATGCAGCCCCTATAACGAGAAACATGGTAATGTAGGTCGCCAAGTTGGCGGGTATTTTTTTTGATGTAATTTTGATTATCATCATCTTTCACCTATTTATAATCAGTTAGGGAACCAATTGGGCAGAATCAATATAAATATTCTTACTATAAAGTATATATCAATGTGTATTGCTATATAGTTCTATATTGGAAACAGCTATCCAGACATTCTGCTATAAGATCTTGCTCTGGTCCGATTTCCCAAAGTTGCCCTCTCCCGTGGTATACTAAGAACATAGACTTCTATTAAAGATATAGATTACCATGTGGGAATTATGATTAAAATCAGGAGTTGGCAATAACTATTTTCGGGCTGGATGGAACCTGCACACTCGAAAACAATAATCAGGGTGTCAGCGAAGAAAATATTGTAATTAAAGCTCTAAAAATCAATAAAAAAATATCAAGAGATTTGCTGTTATTTAATAATTAAGTGCATTGTCCCTTAATTAAATTTTATGTTGTTTAGATTGTCATGCGCCGCATCGTCGCCAGAGTTGACCAGCTCATGGCACTCTACGACGAACTGGAAGCGAAACTGAGGCAATCAAAGACCGACGGCGAGAAATTGATGGCAGCGGTGGTGGGCGAGCTTGTGGGGGGTAATCTCAAATGCGGAATTGGGTCCTACCTGAGTTCTCCATAGATAGGGGATTTCACATCTCTTCTTATAGAAGGCATTTGCAAGATCAAACTGCTGAATCGCCCAGCAACTTATAAATGCTTATAACAATAATAGTTCTAATAAGTGATCATAATGAATGAAACAACCACAATTCCCACAACAAAAACAGTAAGAGATCGATTAAAAAGCTATGGGATGAAAGGAGAAACATATACCACCATCTTAACACGTTTAATGGATGCATTTGAGTATGAAAAATTCATGGAGCTTCAGTACAAACGTCTGGATGAAAAAGAGAAATTCATCGGTCT
>CAZQWP010000040.1:0-9471 GCA_964597005.1 uncultured Methanosarcinales archaeon
AAACGAACATTCCGCCCGGCACATTTCCTTCTTCTTCGTCTATCACTTTCTCAAGACCGTCCAGGAAATCCTGCATTGCGATCTCTTTGCCGCGTCTTCTAAGGACGAACATCCCTGCCTCCTTAACAATAACGTTCAGGTCGGCGCCGCTTAACCCCTCGGTCATGGCAGCAAGTTTCTTGAAATCCACGTCATCCGCCAGACTCATCTTTCTGGTGTGGATCTTCAGTATCTCCAGACGACCTGCCTCCTCTGGCAGGGGAACCTCGATCACACGGTCGAAACGTCCGGGACGCAGTAGTGCCGGGTCCAGCAGGTCAACCCTGTTCGTGGCTGCAATGATCTTCACATTTCCTTTCGACTCGAAACCATCCATCTCTGCAAGAAGCTGCAGCATCGTTCGGTTAACCTCTGCAGAACCTGTGGTGCCGTCGTGGGTGCGTAGTCCACCCACAGCATCGATCTCATCAATAAAAAGTATCGAAGGCGACTTATCCCTCGCAAGCTGGAACACATCTTTTACAAGCCTTGATCCCTCACCCACAAACTTCTGGATGAGGTCCGAGCCCGACATTCGTATGAACGTTGCCTTTGCCTTGGACGCCACAGCCTTTGCGATCAGCGTTTTTCCAGTCCCGGGTTCACCGTAGAGCAGTACTCCTGTTGGCGGCTCGATTCCTATCGTCTCGAACAGTTCAGGCTCTGTCAGCGGCAGTTCCACGGTCTCGATCACTTCCTCGATCACGTCTTCAAGTCCGCCTATCATATCATAATCAATGCCCGGAGAACGTATCAGTTCCATCACCTGAGCGCGCACGTCCGCAGCCCGGCTGATGATCGAGATCATCGAAAAGGCACCATTAACACATACGCGCATACCTGCTTCGATCTCATCTATAAATTCAGGCGGAATCTTGGTCATAACCTCCTGATTGTTACCGTGCTGCCTGATAAGTGCCATACCGTCATTGACTTCAAGCACACTTGCGATGAACAATGGTGGGGTGGTAAGCTGCTCAAGCTGGTTTTTGAGCCTGTTCGCGTCCTTCATATAATTGCTTGCCAGCATGCTGCTCTCAAGGACCTTTGCCTTCAGGCTTTCATTCTTCACCTTCAGCATTTCGATCTCATTCAGCAATGACTGGACATCCATCTCATCAGGATTCTCGGTATCCACTTCAGTTCTAACTTTAGAGGTAATAGTTTCCATCGGCGATTCTGCACTTGCGTTGGACATGGTTTGCGTTTATAAACGTCATCCAATATAAATTCAACCACCGTTCCAATAATCCGGCATTTTATAATATTCACTCCAGATCGTACCACAACTTCACTATTCACCAATCACAGCTTCATCAAAATTGTAATACTCATAAATCCAAAAAAAAGAGTTTATATTCTATAATTTACAATATAAAGACTTAATCACTGTGTTTAAGTAGATAAAAATAACCCCCCAATTTCCAATGGAACATAGAATAATTGTAATCTATTTAGTATATACTTGAATTACGTTTACATTTATTTTAAGGGGAATTAATATGCATTTAATAAATAAAAAAAACCATTAAATTACTTTAAATTAGTCAGAGACATGTTTAGTATTTTATTTTAGGAAAATAGTTATATAATATTAATAACATGTAGTTAATTGGATATTAAAAACAACAAATCTCATGTATTGTATACACAATTTCACGATAAACAAACATAAACCATAGTCTGAGGGGATGAATGGTTTAGAAATCTGTCAATCTGAGGGGATGGATGGATTAATTGCTGAGGTAAAAGGATGAAGATTCGGCTCGAGGTAATCGATGACGATGGTATGGAAAAAACAAGTATCGAATTCGGTGGAAGAAACTGGAAAGAATACTTGATCAGATTTATCGGTTCAATTGACGACACCAAACCTCCTTCGACCGAATCTTCATTCGATATACCTGCAAAGCAACCTGATATACAAACACCACAACCTGTTCAGCAGCCAGTGCAACAACCCGTACAGCCTTTTCAACAACCGGTGCAGCAACCAGTACCACAAAATCTACAGTATTACCCGCCTGTACCACAACCGATGTATTACTATTATGCGCAGCAATCACCGCAATATCAACCTCCCATATCTCAATCACCCCAACCTCACCTCCAAACATTGCGTCCGGCTGCTTTACTTCCCACCCAATCACCCCAACCGCAGCAATATACAGCTGCCCCGGTTACCAGACAACAAAACCGGTCTTCGCTGCAGGATCGGCTCAACGATGCCACACTCACTATAAACGAACGGCTGGAACTGTTTTTAAAGTATGAATATCCGCGTGTTTGGTTCACGTCCCAGAATGTACAGCAACATTACGAGCGGGTTTATGGGAACATCAAACTGAGCACTGTTTCTACATACCTTTCCCGGATGTACCGCAGAAGCCTGCTTAATCGTCGTGGGAACCGGACCCAGCGGGAATATAAGTACATCGCCGATGAGATCACCGAGAACGAGAGCACTGAATATGTCGCTGTCGGTGAAACGTTTAGGATATAATTTTACTTACTGGAAAACAATAGTTGTTCCATGCGATCTGCACAGGATATCATAAGACTGGGTACTATTTTTATCATCATTGGATTTGCATCACTGTTCCTCGATTTTGTTCTCCCGGCTGTACAGAACGGTGGCAGTAACAATTTTGGTGGGCTTATCCTGATCAGACCGATCACGATCACTTTTGGTAGTTCTCATGAGATCACTTCAAACATGCTCTGGGTCGGGTTGTTAATAGCGGTTGTATACCTACTGTTCTGGGAGGCATAGGTTATCGGTTCCATATTGTTTTCTTTTGGAATGCTAATGTTACTACTTGGTTTTACGATTGTTGCACTCGGGATGCTTGCTGCTATGTCCCAACAGAAAAGACCCGGATATGAACAGGGTGCAGTACAGCCTGAGTCCGGGGTGGGGAGAAATGAAAAGGCCGAAAGTAAGTAAAGGGTGGTGGTGTCATCCTGATGTTCCTTACGTATTTACTGTTCCAGTGAACACAGTCGTTGTGTTGGTGTGAACATGTGGTAATGTGAATGTGTTTTCCTGTGATCTGGTAGGTTTATAGGGTCTGTGCATTCTGTTTTTTGTCCTGCATGAATATGTTTATAGGTGTTCACAATCATATATCACTTACCATGGGTTCCTTTCAACTGGTATCTGACTACAAACCAAAGGGCGATCAGCCGAAGGCAATTTCTGATCTGACAGATGGTTTGATGAAGGACTTGAAACACCAGACACTGCTGGGAGTTACCGGTTCTGGTAAGACGTTCACTGTTGCCAATGTGATTAGGAACGTGCAGAAACCCACACTTGTTATTGCGCATAATAAAACACTTGCAGCCCAGTTATATTCGGAGTTTCGGGATTTCTTCCCACATAATGCAGTGGAGTATTTTGTCAGTTACTATGATTATTACCAGCCAGAGGCATACATTCCGGTCACAGACACCTACATAGAGAAGGATTCATCCATCAATGATGAGATTGAAAGACTGAGGCTTTCCGCTACAAAATCCCTGACAGAGCGCAGGGATGTCATCGTGGTTTCAAGCGTTTCCTGCATCTACGGGCTGGGCTCCCCGAAGGAGTGGCAGGAGATGAGCGTGGTACTCACACCGGGTGAGGAGATGGACAGGAGTGGGCTTTTTGCCAGCTTGATCAATATCCAGTACGAGCGCAATGATGTGAATTTTGTGAAGGGCACTTTCAGATCACGAGGCGACACCATCGAGATATATCCCGCACAGGAGCATCAAGGTATCCGCATCGAGCTTTTCGGGGATGAGATTGACAGGATCATGCATTTTGATCCATTGACGCATAAGGTTCTTGGCACCCTTGAAAAAGGGGAAAGTATTGCCATCTATCCTGCCAAGCATTTTGTGATCCCGCATGATCTTCTGGAACGTGCCATCGGTTCCATTGAGGCAGAACTTGAGGTGGAACTTGCCGGGCTGGAAGCACAGAAACGCTTGCTAGAAGCCCAGCGGCTGTCACAGCGTACAAAGTTCGATATCGAGATGCTTCGTGAGATCGGGTACTGTTCAGGTATCGAGAATTATTCCCGGCATTTCGATGGACGTAGTCCCGGGACGCCTCCGGCGACACTGATTGATTTCTTCCCGGATGATTACCTTCTGGTGATCGATGAATCTCATGCCACCATCCCACAGATACGGGGTATGCATAACGGCGATAGAGCCCGGAAGGATTCGCTTGTTGAAAATGGGTTCAGGATGCATTCGGCTTATGATAACCGTCCTTTGCGGTATGATGAGTTCGAACAGCACATCAACCAGGCGATCTATGTTTCTGCTACACCTTCCGAATACGAACTTGAAAAAAGCAGTGCTGTGGTGGAACAGATCATACGTCCCACTGGTCTGGTGGACCCGGCTGTGACGGTGCGCCCAGTGGAGAACCAGATCGATGACCTGATTAAAGAGATTAGGATGATAACTTCCATGGGATTCAGGACCCTTGTGACGACGCTTACAAAACGTATGGCTGAGGACCTGACAGATTATCTTCTTGAGGTCGGGATAAAGGTGCGGTATATGCATTCCGACATTGAAACCCTCGAGCGTGCGGAGATCGTGAGAAGCCTGAGAAAAGGTGATTTTGATGTGCTTGTGGGTATCAATCTACTGAGGGAGGGGTTGGACATACCGGAGGTGGCGTTTGTTGCTATCCTTGATGCTGATAAGGAGGGTTTCCTGCGTTCTGAGCGCTCGCTCATCCAGACAATTGGAAGGGCGTCCCGAAATGTGGAGGGACGTGTTATCCTCTATGCAAACATCATGACAGGTTCTATGGAAAGGGCTATCAGCGAGACTAACAGGCGGCGTGAGCTACAGATGAATTACAACAAAGAGCATGGTATCGTTCCCCGGACGATTCAAAAGGTGCTCCAGAAGGAACTGGTGGAGTCTGTGGAGGAAGCCGGGAAACCGGAGGTTTTGATGATAGCAGAGGATATGTCTTCAATGGAAGTGGCTGATATCATCATCGACCTTGAGGCTGAGATGCATTTGGCTGCCAGGAACCTTGAGTTCGAAAAAGCGGCAGATCTCAGGGATAAAATAAGGGAACTGCGAAAGAGCTATGCAGCATAGTTATGCAGCATGATTGTATGTGGTGTCAGCGGCGGTGGGTCTGCATCTTGTACCGTATCCTGTCCATTTCGTCCACGCTGGATTCCCGTATTGCGCGCCCGGTGTGATAGAGGAACACGTCATCAAGTGTGGGCTTTCTGAGGCTTACTGACTCGATCTCCAGTTTTGCAGCGGCTGTGGCATTCAGAATCTCAGGAATGGCGCGTTCACCTTCCATGGCAGTGATCCTGATGGTTAATCCTGATCGTGAGATATCCTTTACCAGCTTGAGGTTCTTGCAGGATTCAACCACATATGTGGCGTTTTGTTCCGTTGCTGTGGTAAGTGTGATGATATCCCCGCCCAGTTTTGATTTAAGTTTGGCGGGTGTGCCAAGGGCAACGATACTGCCGTGATCGATGATGCCGATCCTCTCGCAAAGGCTGTCGGCCTCTTCCATGTAATGGGTTGTGAGGACCATTGTGATGCTTTCTTCCTGATTCAGGCGTTTGATGTATTCCCAGATGTGGTTCCTTGTCTGGGGGTCGAGTCCGAGGGTCGGCTCGTCCAGAAAGAGAACATGGGGGCGGTGCATGAGCCCTCGTGCGATCTCAAGGCGGCGCATCATCCCGCCTGAGTAGGTTTTAACGATCTCATCAGCACGGTCTGCGAGTTCCACAAGTTCAAGGACTTCCTGTATCTTCTGGCGGCGGAGGTCCTTTGACATCCCGTAGAGCCGTCCGTGAAGGTCAAGGTTCTCACGCCCTGTGAGCTTGTCGTCAAGAGTGCTACCCTGGAATACCACGCCAATAGACTGGCGTACCTTTGTGGAGTCTGCGATGATGTCATGACCCCATATCCTTGCGCTGCCGGATGTGGGCCTGAGCATTGTGGATAGCATTCCGATAAGTGTGGTCTTTCCGGCACCGTTGGGTCCCAGCAACCCGAAAAGTTCACCTTGTTTTACGGTGAGGTTCACGCTGTCCACGGCTGTGAGTTCGTCAAATTTACGGGTGAGTTCATTGGTTTCGATTGCAGGTCCTGTCACATTTTGCCTCTTTTTAAATGGGTCGGTGTTATTACCAGTAAGTATATTCTGCTACCCATTTAACGGATTGGCACATAGTTCTTTCGTTCCCGTCCGCTTTTTTTCTACCCTTTCCCCACCAGTCCGTGCGGTGGAATTATCCGATACATGGCGAAAGCGTTATATGAGACAAATGCTACTATTGGTTGCAATTTGCGTTGATGGTCTAGTGGCTATGACTGAGGCC
Organism: uncultured Methanosarcinales archaeon; assembly: GCA_964597005.1. Classification (GTDB taxonomy): domain Archaea; phylum Halobacteriota; class Methanosarcinia; order Methanosarcinales; family Methanosarcinaceae; genus JAFGQV01. Next base: position 6,414 of record CAZQWP010000040.1, read on the forward strand.
TTCCAAGCCTCAAACCCGGGTTCGAATCCCGGTCGGCGCATCCCATTATCGGCTTTCTTGTTCTGATCAGACCACTGAATTTTCTAGCTCTTAATCCAGTTATCCATATGCGGGGGTTGCCCAGCCAGGTCAAAGGCGCAGGGCTTAGGACCCTGTCTCGTAGGAGTTCGTGGGTTCGAATCCCACCCCCCGCACCATTAAAAAATTATATACTTGTCTTGCTTTTTTTGTACGCAACTCATATCACAGCAATCTTCCCTGCATCCGTGATGGAATAACCGTCCACTTCGGTAATGTACCCCATTGCTTTGAGTTCTCGCAGGTGATTGATTGCAGGCCTACATCAATTAAAACAAGGATTGAAACTCGTCACCGACGTAAAAATAATCAGAATCGGCTTGGTTGCAGGCCGATATTGGAAAAGGATTCGAACAACGAATATGATGGAAAGGATCAATAAGGAACTGAAGAGAAGATCCAAGGTAGTGGGTGCATTTCCAAATGAAGAGTCGTTATTGAGACTGGTAGTGTCAATACTGATTGATATCAATGAGGAATGGATCACAGGAAATAGGTATTTATTGATGAAAGACTAAGGAAGGATGGGTACGGGATGAATTTACAGCAAAATAGGGACAATACCGATATTCTCTAAGGAATAAATAAATAAGATGTAAACATAGAACTTTTGTAAGACGATTGGGGGTATTACAGCTTTAAGTGATTTAATAGCCAGAACTGCGAGATTATGCTGGATATTTAGGCAAAGATCGATATTGATATTATATTAAAGGTGGGAGTAAGAGATCTCCTTATTTTTTTCTCGCTGACACCAATTTAAATTGAATCAAGAATGGGGGAAACAAGATTGAGTAATACAAAAGAGAAACCGTCAAAGGTTTTAACTACTGCCTTTGGGATCCCGGTTGGGGATGATCAGAACAGCTTAACAGCCGGAGAACGTGGACCTGTTCTCGTGCAGGACGTTCATCTGCTGGAAAAACTTGGACACTTTGACCGTGAGCGTATCCCTGAACGTGTAGTACATGCAAAAGGTACGGGTGCCGGAGGTTACTTCGAAGTGACCGCTGACGTGACCAAATACACAAAAGCCAAATTCCTTTCAGAGGTCGGCAAGCGTACTGAGGTCTTTGTCCGCTTTTCCACCGTGGGCGGTGAGAGGGGTTCTGCCGATGCGGCACGCGATCCCCGCGGTTTTGCTATTAAATTCTACACAGAAGAGGGAAACTATGACCTGACAGGTAACAATACACCTGTGTTCTTCATCCGGGACCCCTTGAAGTTCCCTGACTTCATCCACACCCAGAAACGAAATCCTGCCACCAACCTCAAAGACCCTGACATGTTCTGGGATTTCCTTTCCCTGACCCCGGAATCTATCCATCAGGTCACTATCCTGTTCTCGGACAGGGGCACACCTGCAACATTCCGCAACATGAACGGGTACTCAAGCCACACTTACAAGTGGTACAATAAAGATGGAGATTACGTTTGGGTACAGTATCATTTCAAGACCGATCAGGGCATAAAGAACCTGACCCGCGGGGAGGCGGAAAAATTAAGCGGCAGCGACCCGGACCATGCTACAAGAGACCTTTATAAGGCAATCGAGAGGGGTGATTACCCTTCATGGACACTTGAGATGCAGATCATGACCCCTGAGCAGGCCAAAGACTACCGTTTTGATATCCTTGATATAACCAAGGTCTGGCCACACGGTGATTTTCCCACCATCAAGATAGGTAAGATGGTGCTGAACAGGAACCCGGTCAATTATTTTGCAGAGGTGGAGCAGGCCGCCTTCAGTCCCGGCAACTTGGTGCCTGGAATTGCTATCTCGCCAGACAAGATGCTGCAAGCCAGGGTATTTTCATACCATGACACCCACATCCACCGACTTGGCCCCAACTATCACCTGATCCCTGTGAACGTACCCAAGAACGCACCTGAGGTCAATTATCAGCGTGATGCATTCATGCGCATTGATGCCAATGGCGGTGGCGGACCCAATTACTGGCCCAACAGTTTTAACGGTCCTGAACCATATCCAGATGCCCTTGAGCCACCAATTGAGATATTTGGACCGGCAGCACGTACGCCTTATAGGCACCTCAATGATGATTTTGTACAGCCGGGCAACCTGTATCGTGACGTTATGGCCGATCAGGACCGTGAGAATTTGGTGGACAATATTGTGTCTCATCTATCAGGTGCACAAAAGCGCATCCAGTTAAGGCAAACAGCTCTGTTCTTTAAAGCAGACCCTGACTATGGAAGCCGGGTGGCCAAGGGGCTGGGACTGGATGTAAAGGAAGTAGAGAGTCTTGCTAATATGACCCATGAGGAACGTGCAAAAGCGACAGCGATTCCCCCTAAAATTAATCGTTAAAAACTAAAATAAGAAACACAGTTTCATAAGATGTTTTTACTTACATAGCCTATATTCAACGACCATTTAAAGTTCCTGAATGATTGGAACAAAAGTGGGGGGGCGATACTTTGATGAATGCAAACAGGGGGTGAAAATAGATGGTAAAATGCGCAATATGTGGTGGAGAAGCACCAAAACAGCCATGTGTTACAGATGAAGGAAAATGTAACCTGTGTGGTAAGAAGTTAGGGCTGGCTGAGAAAGAAAAGGGCAAAAAGTAACTGCTGTACTCCTACTCCGGCGGTAATTTAACTTTTAGCCGAGAAGTCCCCTTTCGTAAGATGGGGGATGAAAGGCGTACTATCCGCATACAACATTGAAAGATAATATATTCATAGTTATATAATTATATAGTTAACTATACAACACAATCTTAACAAGAGGAGCCATTCATACGTGATTGGTTAAGGGATGAATTATGATATATGGCATACATTCAGGGAATCTATTAAAAAATGTGTTGATGAATAAATCGATTACATAAGGCAACTTATTTATTTAATTATAAATATTTACCGAGTTGCTTTTGTCCAAAAAAAATAGCACCAAGCCAGTCAAACGTTGCGATGGCACACCCAACCGCAGCAGAGCTGCGGGGCATGACGT
>CAZQWP010000041.1:0-9340 GCA_964597005.1 uncultured Methanosarcinales archaeon
TTTCGTCCAGAAAAAGCACATAAATCGGGAACCTGACAAATAGCATGTGAATGGTAATCACCCGTGGTTTTGCCAGTACAAAGACCAGAGCATAATCATCTGATATCTTTTTCCTGAACATCAATCCTTTCGTCTGACTGAGCAGGCCCTTTGCAAATTCCACGTCTGATGCAATGCATTTACCATTAGATTTTAATATCATCATTGATTACTCTCTACATCTGTTTATATTTTATATATGGCAGTATAATACATAAATCATAACAACCTTGGAGGAAAAACCAAAAAATGAGTTCAGAAATGTGTCATGTTTGCGGATTGCCAAAAGAACTCTGCATCTGCGAAGAAGTGGCAAAAGAACAACAGCGTATCACAGTTAAAGTGAACCGGCGAAGATATGGAAAAGAAGTTACAGTTGTTGAAGGTTTTGATGCAAACGAGATAGATTTACACGAACTATCCACCTACCTAAAATCCAAATTTGCATGCGGTGGAACTGTTAAAGGCAGTTCTGTTGAGTTACAGGGGAACCATCTTGCACGCATGAAAAATATACTTGTTCAAAGAGGATTTTCTCCCGACCAGATTAAAGATTAGAGGTTTGGGGATTTATAGATATAATCTAACATCTTTATTCCCAGCTTTTTAGACGTAAGGTAACTCCACCTTAATTAGAAGTTGCCTGAATATTGGTATATATTTACAATAACAGATACATATTTATCGGAGATGTTATTTAGTTTAGGGTGAGAGAATGAAACGCATTTATATGGACCATAGTGCCACCACGCCGACTGACCCGCTGGTGGTGGAGGCTATGCTACCTTATTTTATGGATAAGTTCGGGAATGCTTCAAGCCTCCACTCCTTTGGACAAGAAGCAGCAGAGGCGCTTGAGCAATCCCGTAAGCAGGTAGCAGATCTCATCGGTGCAAAACCAGAAGAGATCATATTCACATCTGGTGGAACTGAGTCAGACAACCTGGCAATCAAGGGTATCGCATACCAGAGCTCAGGGAGAGGGAAACACATCATTACTTCCCATATCGAGCACCCTGCTGTACTCAACACCTGTGCATACCTTGAAAAAGGCGGATTTGAAGTGACATACGTTCCGGTTGATAGCGATGGTATTCTGGATGTTGCGGAACTTGAAAATGCCATCCGGGATAACACCATCCTGATAACGGTGATGCACGCCAACAATGAGATTGGAACCATCCAGCCGATTACCGAAATCAGTAAGATCTCAAAGGAAAAAGGTCTCTATTTCCACACTGATGCTGTTCAGTCCGTTGGCAAGATACCGATTGATGTGAACGAACTTGGTGTTGATCTGTTATCTATCTCATCCCATAAGATACATGGACCAAAAGGTGTCGGTGCATTGTATATCAAAAAAGGTACCCGGATCCAGGCAATCGCACATGGGGGAAACCATGAAAGGCGGCTGCGGGCAGGTACCGAGAATATCCCCGGGATTGTGGGGTTCGCAAAGGCAACGACCCTTGCAAAAGAGCACCTTGCGGTTGATTCAAAACATCTCACCGAACTCCGGGATTTACTGATCAAGAAGGTGCTTGATTCGATTGAGCACTCATATCTTAATGGTCATTCCACAAAACGCCTTCCAAACAATGCCAATCTCAGGTTCAGTTTTGTAGAAGGGGAGGCAATGTTGCTCTCACTTGATATGAAAGGGATAGCAGTCTCAACCGCTTCTGCATGCTCGTCAAAATCACTCGAATCGTCCCATGTACTGAAAGCTATCGGTCTTAGACCGGAAGATGCACATGGTTCTCTGCGGATCAGCCTTGGAAAAAACAATACCCGGGAAGAGGTGGACTATGTGGTGGAGTCACTGGTAGAAGTTGTTGGTAAACTTAGGGACATGTCCCCACTTGTACGAAAATAAGGACTAAATTAACAGTTAGGTGAAAAATGTACAGCGAAAAAGTTATGGAACATTTCTCAAACCCGCGAAATGTGGGGGAGATTGAGGATGCAGATGGAGTTGGAAGAGTTGGAAGTCCGAGCTGCGGAGATACCATGGATATTTACATCAAGGTCAATGATGGTATCATTACAGATGTAAAATTCAGAACCTTTGGCTGCGCTGCAGCAATCGCTTCATCCAGTATGATGACCGAGATGGCAAAGGGTAAAACCATCGAAGAGGTACTAGAGATTACACGCGATGATGTGGCAGACGAGCTGGGTGGACTTCCGGAAGGAAAAATGCATTGCTCAAACCTTGCCTCCGATGCAATTCGTGCTGCTATTGAAGATTATCTGAAAAAGCAAAATCATAAAAAAGATAATTCTCGCTAAGACACTTATTTAAAAAGCATATCATTTTATAGAATTACCTACCACAAAAAACTAAAAATGGTGATTTCATGAAAACCACATGCGAAATTATGTCACAAAAAGTCCTTCCTGCAATTAGAGCAGAAATTTCACGCATTATGATCGCTGAGTACGGCTGTACGCAGCAATATGTTGCAGAAACCCTTGGACTCTCAAGAGCGGCAGTATCTCAATACAGAAGCGAAAAACGTGGAGCTGAAGTTGATTTTGCAGAGGATGCTATGAAGGAGATCAAAACCTTCTCAGCAAAATTGATCAAGGGGCTTCCAACAAGGGATAAAATGGAAGGTATGTGCAACATCTGTAAACTTGTGCAGAAATCCGGCTGGTTGTATAAGAATGCACCAGATGCAGGATACTGCTGTATCTGCGGGGATAGCGAGTACAATTGAAACATAATCTTTGTATCAAATGCAAGGGTAAAGGGCTATGTGGCCGGCCCTTGTGCCCGATACTTGAAAAATTCAAATCCTTTGAGTCTATTTCTTCAATAATATCAAGCGGTGGATCTGTATTTGGTGCGTCACCACCAGCAGTTTTCGTAGGACGTTACGGTTATCCGCAGGTGTCTGCAGGTCCCATGATCCCCCCACTTGCAACCGAAAATGATGCTCCACTCTTTGAGGACCCAAAACAGTGGCTTGGGATAAAAATAGAGGATATCATTTCCAGACGATCACAGCTTGTCAGGGCTAATACGCACCTGAATGTCAGAAATTTTCAGGATAATCCCCTGCTTTTAAAATCGCAGGAACTTGCATTATCAAAAAAACCTGTGGATACGGAAGCATGGTTCAGCAAACCTCTTCAGAAGAACCTGCGTTTCGATGATGTATTGACACCCATGGGACCATCAGGTACGGTGGAGAAGCTCGATATCGTTGATAACCCAAAGGTGCCAAAAAAGGTCGATTATCTTGCGTATGACACGGATGCACTGGCAAAGGATGCTATTTCGGAACTGTACCACAGCAGTACCCCAACCGAGCATATAACAAGACTCCTATCGATCGGACTGCTGGGTAAGGATCGCTGTCTTGTTCCGACGCGCTGGTCGATCACCGCTGTGGATGACATGGCAGGGAAAGACCTTCTTAAGAACATAAGAGATTACCCTCAGATTACCGATATCACCTTATTTAGTGGCGCCAGTTTTGGAAACCATTTCGAGATATTGTTTGTGCCAAGGAGTTTCTCCTTCGAGCTTATTGAAATATGGATGCCAAAAGCAATCTGGTCAGGAGACAGAACATGGATCGGTGCTGACTACGAAGATACCGGTGGCAAGAGTAAATACTCAAACCTTGCAGGCGGTTATTATGCGGCCCGCCTGGGCGCGCTTGAGTATCTGAACATGGTACGAAGGCAGGCAGCGGTATTCATGGTGCGGGAGATCAGACCTGATTACTGGGCACCGCTTGGTGTGTGGGTGGTACGTGAAGCAGCACGTCAGGCTCTTAAGAAGCCGCCGCAAACATTTGATTCGATCAGTCCGGCACTTTCCGATATGAGTACACGCCTGCGGACCCCATATTCGGATTGGAAACCAGAGGCAAAGATGCTATCGAATATCCAGTTCCAGAAAACCCTTGATTCCTTTTTGTGATCCCTTCGTCCTGCACATTCTATATAGATTTCATAGTGCTATATAGAATAATGATAGTAACTTTATCTCACATAGCCTGTATCTTTGAAATGGGGTGAGGTATACACAGGAGAAAAACGTTAATGGATGTTTCTGACCCACTTGTAATTACGCTTATTCTTGCCGGTTTATACATGGCATGGAACATTGGCGCAAACGACCTTGCCAATGCCATGGGAACATCGGTTGGTAGCGGAGCACTGACTATCAAACAGGTTATAATCGTTGCAGGTGTCTTTGAATTTGCTGGAGCGGTTCTTTTTGGTGAAAGGGTAACCACAACGATAGCAAAAGGTATCGTACCCGTGGACACAATAACACTTATTGATCAACATCTCGTTGTAGTGGGGATGCTCGCGGCGATTCTGGCGGCAAGCTTCTGGATCACCTTTGCAACGTTCTACAATTTACCTGTATCAACCTCACATTCCATAGTGGGAGCAGTACTGGGTTTTGGTCTGATTGCGGCATATAATGGCACAATTGCACTGGCTGATATTAAATGGTCAGTGCTTGGAAAAATTGTTGGCAGTTGGTTACTCTCGCCGGTTCTCGGGGCAGTGTGTGCGTACATAATTTTCGTGCTTATCAGATATTTCATCCTGCAGCAAGTAGACGACCCCTACAATATTGAGAAAAAATTTGTGTTCCTGCAAACCCTTGCTGCCTGTTACATTGCATTTGCACATGGCTCCAATGATGTGGCAAACGCAGTCGGTCCCCTTTCTGCAGCCCTGAATGCATTTGGACTAAGCAATGGTGAAGTTCCAATATGGGTACTGGTACTTGGAGGAATTGGAATGGTAATAGGACTTACTACATGGGGGTACCGTGTGATCGAGACCATCGGGACAAAGATCACAGAACTCACTCCAACCAGGGGATTCGCTGCACAGTTTGCAACCGCATCGGTGGTTGTTTTGCATAGCTACAGTTCACTTCCCATCTCAACGACCCACACACTTGTGGGTTCTGTGATCGGAGTCGGGCTTGCAGGCGGTCTTGCAGCGGTTGATTTAAGTGTTATTGGAAAGATAATAATGTCCTGGATAGTAACCGTGCCTGTGGCAGCCATAACATCAGCGCTTATATTTACAGGACTTATGGGGATTGGTATCTAATGAAAAGAGAATACATACGTTCGGTGCTTAATATCTTTGCAAAATCACCGTTTAGACCGTTGGTCATGCATGCCAACAAAGGTGGTGAAGCTGTACGGAAACTGAATGAAGCACTTCAGGCTTACTGTGCAGGTGACATGGAGCATGTGAGGGAGTTAAGCCGGGATATCGATACCATTGAACATGAAGCAGACGTCATCAAACAGACTATCCGCTCCCAGCTATCCTCTTCCATTATGCTGCCGGTTAATGCCAACGACCTTTTGAATTTCCTGAAACCTCAGGATTCCATACCTGACAATGCGCAGGAAGTTGCCTATTGGCTTACGTTTCGGCAGTGTGATGCACCAGATGTCATCAAGAATGGAATTCTAGAACTGATGTCAAGGAGCCTTGAGACCGTGAAAAAGTATGAGACACTGGTTGACAAACTGAGTGAATTGCTTGAGACATCCTTCAGTAAAAAAGAGGTCAAAGAAACACTGGCCATTGTTCCGGAGGTAGAGGAACTGGAACATCAGGTAGACGTCATCGAATCCAATATGCTAAAAATGATCTTCGATCATGAAGATGAACTCGGGGGCTCAGGTGTATACTACCTTGTGGAACTTGTAAAAGGTATAGGGAATGTCGCTGATGCATCCGAACATGCGGCAGACAGGCTTCGGACCATGATCCTGAGACGATAACAACCAAAGAGAATCATCAAAGTTATCCCTGTAGGTTCCCGTCTTCCTTAACCACCCTGAGCATCTCAATAATCGAATACGCTGCCCGGGTTATGCCCATGCTACGCTTGTCGGCATCCGTTCCCGCAACATACAGGTTCCTCACAGGTGTCCTGATATCTGCAAATTTCCCGTCAATTGTAACTGCCGCCTTTTCAGGAATGGTTACCTGCTCGTGTTTCATCTCAACATTTTTTTCAATACGCGGGATTGCAGAATAGATCGTTTCATACCCCTTCTTTATCTCCGAACTTACAGGTTTTTCGTCATCTATCACAAAAGTGAATCCCACCAATTGCTTGTCCTTTGGTGCAAGCGATGCATCATAATTGCTTATCGGTATTGCCCAATATGCATTGTTCTTGAACCATATCTCAGCGCCCGTGTAATTGAACTCCTCCAGTTTCCTGTCAAGACCCAGCCAGAGGGTCAGGCTCTTGGTCTGGACTATTCCTTTCAGTTTATCTATATAGGATTCCGGAAGACCGGCAATCTTAGCCGGCAGATCCTTTGCATAACCTGTGTAGACTACCATATCAGCATAATAGGTGTCATCTGCCTCTACACCAATTGCTTTTCCATCCTCCACAAGTATATGCTTTACTTCACATCCTGCCTGGATTTCAACATCTGATGGAAGTGAATACAGGACTGCATTGAGCACGGACTTAAGACCCTTTCGCGGATATCCCTGTGAATAGCTGGCGTTATTTGTTGCAAGCCTGCTAATGTTAGCAAACTGGTTTGATATCTGCTTTTTAAAGGATATCGAGGATGTCAATGATGTATTCAATCTTGACTGGAGTGAAGTATGAAGGTTGTAAGGCAATAAAGACTGAAGTACCGACTCAGTATGCTGAATTTTTTCATTTTTTCCAATTATGCTTTCAAACTGATCCTGTGTGACGCTGTCCCTGACAAAACTGCTACCTGCAAGTACCCGTTGTGCAGATGTCTCTTTCATGGACTTGCCTGATAAGAAGTAGGATATGGCGTTGACAAAATCATACGTATCTTTGGAGAGGGTGCGAGGTAGTGAATCGTATACAGACTGTTTGGAGAGGTCAATGCCGAATGTCGAAAGTGTAAAGGCTTTGGTAATTACCTGTGACAGAACAAGCCTGTCTTTTGCCGGAAGTACATCGAATGACACAAATTCCTTCAGGTTCGAGGGAACCTTAACAAAACTTTTTTCGGTCCTGGCATAATAGCTCCCATAGACCTCGAACACGGGAACGTAATCAAAATAATTATCCATCAGCCGCTTTAACGGTCCGACCTCAAGATGTGTGATGGCATGCGCTCCGGTGTCTACCTGAAAACCATCAACTGTGTAGCTGTTGCAGTTCCCACCAACGTACTGGTCTTTTTCGAGCACCAGCACTTTTTTGCCGTGCTTGGATAAGGTAAGTGCAGCCAGAAGCCCGCTTATTCCGGCACCGACCACGATCACGTCATACTTCTTCATTCCCATGCACTCTTGAATCTACTCAAATATTTCAGGAACAATGCGCCTTGCAACTTCTTCGTATGCTTTTGAAAGATCGCCCTTGTCAAACCTGAATATGTCCTTATCCATTGACTGCCCTGTTTTTTTGTCCCAGAAGCGGCAGGTATCGCATGATATCTCATCTGCAAGTACAATCTCCCCATCCTTACGCCCGAATTCAAGCTTGAAGTCCGGTAGCATGAAATCCACTTTATTCATGTAATCAACAAGCAAGCCGTTAATCCGAAGTGCAATTGTGCGAATCTTTTCCATCTCATCATAGGTAGCGACACCAAGCGCAACCGCGATGTCATCATTGAGCATTGGGTCTCCGTACTCATCGCTTTTAAAATCAAACACTATGATCGGATTCTTAAAATGGGTCTTTTCTTCTATTGGATATTTCCTGGTGATCGAACCTGCGGCAATGTTCCTGACAATCACTTCGATTTTGATTATCTCTACCGTATCTATCAGCATTTCAGTATCAGACACCATTTCAATAAAATGAGTCCTGATGCCTTCCCTTTCCAGCATTTCAAATATCTTTTTTGATATCTGGGCGTTGTAGTATCCTTTTTTCGGAGCTTCACTTTTTTTCTTACCATCGAACGCTGTCAGGCTATTGCGGAAATGTGCGATCAGTTTTGACGGATCATCTGTCCTGTAGATGGTTTTTGCCTTTCCGGAGTAAATCTGTTCTTCTTTCATTTACGGTTTCCTCGGGTTATCAGGATTCGAGATTATGTAATTATCACATGTCTTAATAAAGGTATCACAAGTAAAGGTTTGCTGCTAATTGACAATCCCACAGGAATCGTCAGTAGCACATTTTATTCAAATATATGTAATAAAGTATGATAAAGTATGTCATCAAAACCCTTATTATCCTGTTGCTTCATTATTAAAGTTAGGTGATCTAATGGAACAAGAACTCATGCGAATCGGTGTATCATTACCTGAAAACCTATTAACCAAATTTGATGGTATAATCGAAAAACGAGGATATTCCTCACGCTCAGAAGGGATCAGGGATGCAATCAGGAGTTACATAACATATTATGAATGGATGAGCGATGTCAAAGGCAAACGTGTGGGTACGATCACACTCATATACGACCATACAAAACGCGGGCTTTCAAACGCCCTTACAGATATCCAGCATGATTATACCAGCATAATAAAATCATCCATTCACATCCATCTCGACCATGACAACTGTCTTGAAGTTATCATACTGAATGGAGAAGGTAAAGATGTAAAGGCTGTTGCAGAGAGTCTTATGTCCCTAAAAGGCGTAAAATATGTGAAACTGAACACTGCACCACCACCAGAGAAAATTTAGTCATGGAATTCTTTTTTAATCGATTGAAGGAGCAAGCGTCCAAAATCCGTTAAAAAATACATCTGGAAGTTCTTATCACGCCTTGAGCCAACGAGGTTTGCATCCTTTAACATTTTCAGGTGATACGAAAGTGCAGAGTATTTATAATCCGTCATTGTGATGAAAACACACACACAGAGTTCATGGACTTCAAGTACTTTTAATATGTGCAGCCGGAGTGGGTCTGCAAGCACCTTAAAAAGAGTGGCTAGTTCGGACACATCTTCCGACATGACTGCATGTACTTCATCAAACACGCCCTCAGGCAAGGTGTACAGCCCAAAGACTTCGATAGCGTTTTCATCATCCATTTAACTCAGTAAATATATAGGACCGATCAATTAATAGGCTTTTGGATTTTTGGTTGTATATCATTTATAGAATTAGATAGTTCGAGTTGAACTACTCCACGCTTACGCATGGAGATTCTTACAAGTAACTACAAGTTGTAGCCCTGTTTGTAAATTATCGAGAAAATCCCGATAGCCTGTCCAATTGGCATTTTGTGATAGGCAACGTAACATGATATTGCATCGGTGATCAGTTATCATTTTCCCACGCTTCCTTACGTTCAGATAATGCAAAATTATAACGTAACCTACA
>CAZQWP010000042.1:0-9254 GCA_964597005.1 uncultured Methanosarcinales archaeon
TATTGTGATGATATTGTTATCTTTTACCCTATAACTGGATTATGAGACTGTGCCACGTAAAACCCTGCTGGAATCAATTTGACGGGTGTTGTGCTGGTTCTTTAGAAGAGGTTGAAGACGATGATTCTCATGTCGTGGAAGTACCAGAACTGCCGTGTTGCATAACAGATTGGCTTATATATATGTGAGTTTTAAAGCAACAGTTATGAGTCAAACAGGTAGTAATATATTCAAGGCAATTGGGAGTAGCACCAGATTAAGCATGCTTGAGAAGCTTGCTGAAGGCGAGATGCACATATCTGGGTTGGCAAGGGAACTGGGTATTTCCGTACCTGTTGCAGCCAAGCATATCAAGATCCTAGAAGATGCGAATCTCATTGAACGGAAGATATTTGGCAAGACCCATATATTGAAGATCATACCTCAGAATATTTATCATGCAATGGACAGTTTTGCTCTGGACAAAAAGATTGAGGTGGAAAAGGGATCAAGCCTTCTGGATGCACTAAAAAGCGTTTCTGCTGTTGAGCTCAAAAGGGTGGGTGACCGGGAAGTGGTCGCATCAACTGACGGGGATCAAGGGTTCTATGTTTATGAGATCAATGGGAAGTTCTCAGAAAAAACCGTTCAGGAATGTGTGTTCGACGATGACGTCACAGTGGAATGGAAAAAATTATTGCCTGTCACCAAGATGAAGCTGGACATAACTGTTAAAAAGTAATGATTTTCAATCGTCTATGAAAAGAGGCGGTTTACAGGGAATACTTTCACCCTGCTTGGCTTCTGGTTATATAAATATAGGTATTTGTATTATCAGATGCACCACTTGACGCTTACCGAGAGGATGCGAATCCTTGCAGAGGGCACCAAATATGATAGCTGCAACCAGAGTGCAGTGTGCCATTCCTTTACTCCCGATGGCAGATGCATCCAGTTATACAAAACACTGCTTACCAACTCCTGTTCCGGCGAGTGCACCTACTGCCCGAACCGCTGTAAGCGGGATGTTACACGCGCCTCGCTTGAACCTTCTGAGATCGCAAAGATAACCTGGTCGTTCTACCGGAAGAACGCAGTCGAAGGTCTGTTCCTCTCATCCGGTATCATCGGTGATGCAGAAAGAACGGCGGAAAGGCAGCTTGAGGTTGTAACGCTTCTGCGTGGGCAGGGATTTGTCGGCTATATTCACGTACGGGTGATGCCGGGTACTCCGAAGTATCTTCTTGAAGAGATTGCTGATCATGCCAATAAGTTCGGCGTGAATGCAGAGACCACAAGTTCTCTTAATTATTCGGAGATATGTCCCAATTTCGATTATGGCAATGACGTTCTGGACCGCCTCAAATGGACGCGGGACCTGATCAAGAAAAAGCGGCGGGAAGTGAGATATGGTGAGCGCATAGTCGGTGCGAATGATACGCAGTTCGTTGTGGGTGCGGTCTCGGAACCTGACCGTGACATCATCAGGACGGTCAACAATTTTATGGATAAATATGCACTGCGACGTCCTTATTTTATGAGCTTTGAGCCGGTGCCGGACACGCCACTTCAGAACGCAAGTTCCTCTCCAAAATGGCGAGAGAACAGGTTGTATCAGGCATCGTTTTTACTCAAGGACTATGGTCTTAGGTCGTCGGACTTTGATGCCATCTTTGATGATCACGGTTTTCTTGCAAACGACGATCCGAAGATGCGCCTTGCTTATGCTCATCCCGAATATTTTCCCATGGACATAAACTCGGCCGGACGCGAGGAACTGCTCATGGTTCCAGGGATTGGTCCTGTCAGTGCGAATCGGATCATGCAGGCACGCCCCATTATGTCAGAACAGGAACTTGCGCACATGGGCGTGGTAATTTCAAGGGCACGCCCATTTATTGAGGTTAACGGGTGCAAGCAGACCAACTTGATGTCATTCATGGAGGCGAGTTAATGATCATAGCGTTTAAGAAAGATGTGGACGGTGTACTCCTTGCCTGCTCAGCCCTTCAAAAATACCCGGATGCTGATTTCGTGTTTGCAAAAGACAAGGGTGAGCTAAAAAAAAAGCTTGAGTTTCTGGGTACAGAAGAGGAGGTTTTAGCACTTGGATTTAAACCATCTGGAAGTACTGCAGGACTCATTAAGGAGATACTCGGCAAAAGACCTGCAAAAATGTCGCCAAGAGACCCTAAACCAGTACAGTATGTCGATCTTGTACTGCGTCACAGGGATGCAGATCCGGGAGAACTGGTAAGGCTGATTGTTTCGTGTCAGGGGAGTGTAGAAATGCTGTACTCAGGCAAGAGCATCCTTGCCCGCAGGTATTACCGCTATATGCGGGATGTCACCCGGGCGTGGCAGAGGATGTGCATGTTTTCCCGTCCGAATTTTTCCAATGGCATACTCACGGTTGAGATTGATTCACCCCACGATGTTGCGGATATCTTTTGCAGGTGGCTTGCGAAAAAGAACCATGATGTGCCCGTGACAGTGATACAAGGGACAGTGGCATGGTTAGGGAACGGGGAACTGGTTGGTGTTGAACATTTCACAAAGACTGCGGCATCTTTTGTAAGCAGTTTGCGTGTATCCGTACAGCAGGATGATGAAGTGGAGGAACTATGGGATGTGTTCTACAATTCCCAGATGATCGAAAGCCGCCGAAACCGCGGTCATGCTAAAAAGATGCAGCCGAAAAGTTCAGCCCTTTTAAGCAAAATGGCGAAAAAGGACAGGTATAGGGTTAAGCGCGGTATTGCCAGCTGCACCTTGGACAGGTTTGTTTAGGTAATATCAGGCAGGTGAAGATGATGGCGTGTGACAGAATAAATAACCTGCAGGATATCCCGCGTATCGGGGAAAAGATGGCAAAGCGTTTTGTTGATCATTTCGGGAGCGAGGAGGATGCACTTGATGCAATTCTTGGAGGGGATATTGCAAGCATCTCCGGAGTTGAGGGAGTTGGCCAGAGGTATGCGATATCTCTAGTGCATGAGGTGCGTGCGCAGGTGGAGGATGTTTCTATCTCCGATTTCCTGAAGACAAAGGAAGCGCTGAATATCTATGAGCAGCTGCTTGATCTTATCCGGCAGTTTGCACATACACGGTATGCAAAGGATAAGCTCCATATTTATTTTCCATATCCTGAAACTAAAAGAGATAAGATCGAGGAAGTGCGCGGATCCGTATCGTATTACATGGATATTGCTGCATTGCTGAATGACGATAATGAATTTTTAAAGCTGCTTCCACAGATAAAGTCCTTAAACCTGAAGTATGTCCTGCCAAAGGTACGTGAGTGTGCGATCCTGACAGCAGACCACAGTGAATTTGAGTACGTACGCACGAGATTTGGTGATTTGATAGATGTGCAGCTTGTGAGTAACCTTTCCGAATTTGTGGATTCTGCGCGTGGATATTCTCATGTTATAGCTGTGGATGACAACTTTCTGGTTTTTGATCTTCCTGAGGACATAGAGCCAGAATTTGTAACTGACCTGCATAAGATGGAAGACTGGAAGATAGTTCCTGAAAGGGAGATCGGGTTCTTTGCAAAGAACCTCGCATCTATTGAGTGCGCGATCGCAGTCATACAGAGGATACGTTCGGCAGGTGTCCGGTTTTTTGAGGAACTGGACGACAGTGACCTTGAAACACTCAGAACCACACTTTCCTTGATCGATGGGAGCGGGGATGTGAAAATCGGTGCTGACCCGGACATAGGCAGACTTTCCGGTATCCTTGAAAATATGGATAGATGTGTATCAACTGCATTGAATGATGCCAATACCAGACTGGACAGGTGCCTGTCAGAGAGCAAGCTCACATTAAGTGGTCAGGATATGCTGAAGGTCATGAACGGGAGCATGGAACTTAAAGACCTGCTCGAAAAAGAAGTGTATCAGTCCTATCGCTCTGTTATCAGGGAAGCGAAAGAGCAGGTATCATGTCAGCTCGGGCTCATAAAAACAGAGCTGGTGCTGGTCGAGTCATTGTTCCCTGATGAGATCACGCATCCGGTAGAGGTTGATCCTGAGGGTCTGGATGCACTGAAGCAACATGTTAAGCAACTGCTGCACAAAAAGAAGATCGAACACAAACGGAATATCTCAAAGACCCTGCATGATTACCACGACATCGTCCAGAAGATGGTCCGTGAAGTACTGGATTTCGATGTGGGGTTTGCGATCGGTTGTTTTGCTAATGAGTACGGTCTTAATATGCCGGAATTGATCAAAGGCAATGGCATTGGTTTTGTGGGCGGAGAGAACCTGTTCTTAAGATCACGTCATGGCAGTGTCGTTCCCATAGATTATTCGGTGGGTGAAAATACCTATTCTCCTGAAGGCCGTGGAAGGGTGGTACTGCTCAGCGGAGTAAACTCCGGTGGTAAGAGCTCGATGCTTGAACTGATCGCACAGTGCGTCATCCTTGCACATATGGGGTTTCCGACCCCTGCACGGTGCCTTGAGATCGGCCTGACCGATGGGTTGTACTATTTTGCAAAATCCAAGGGAACGCTGGATGCAGGAGCCTTTGAAACTACCCTACGGGAATTTGCGGTGGTGGCCGATGATTCCAGCAAGGTGGTGCTGGCGGATGAACTGGAATCCATCACAGAACCGGGTGCATCCGCCAGAATCATCGCAGGCATTCTTGAAGTCCTGTGTGATAATAAGAACAGCACGGCAGTATTCGTGTCGCACCTTTCGGAATTGATACTGGAAAACACGAAATGCAGTGTCCGGGTGGATGGGATTGAGGCAAGAGGTCTTGATTCAGAACTGAACCTAATCGTGGACAGGACTCCGCGGTACAATTATATCGCAAAAAGTACCCCTGAACTGATTGTTGAACGGCTGGCAAGAAAAACCATGGGAGGCGAGAAGGCGTTCTATGAAAGGTTGAGGGGGAAGTTTTAGGGTATGCACTGAGCAACCCATATCTGTAATTTGTGAGACTACAGCACGCCTTTTGTGCTCTTTACGCCTTTGCCTTCCAACGTAACAGCACGTCGCAGTGCATACGCGAACGCTTTGAACAGCGCTTCTATCATGTGGTGGTCATTCTCGCCACGTACATCCGCATGCAGGTTCATCTTCGCATTCTCGGCAAGGGATTCAAAAAAATGCTTTACCATCTGGGTATTGAACTCTCCAACCCTTGGTGACGCAAATCCAGCGTTTAGCACCACATAACATCGTCCACCTAGATCCAGAGCTACCTCTGCAAGCGCTTCATCCATGGGAATGCGGGCTTCACCAAATCTTGCGATCCCGGATTTATCACCAATCGCTTTTTCAATCGCCTGACCCAGAACTATTCCCGTATCCTCGATCAGATGGTGTTCATCTACCATCAGGTCGCCGGTGGCATTGATCGTAAGGTCGAAATTCCCATGTTTTGCAAAGGATGCAAGCATATGATCGAAAAACCCAATCCCGGTGTTGATCTCAGACCGACCTGTTCCGTCCAGTGCCATTTCCAGTCGTATGTCTGTCTCCTTCGTCTTGCGTGATATCTTTGCGCTTCTCATTAACGTTCCCTTCTCACTGTCTTAATCTATTTCAAGAATCGTTCATAATAATATTTATTGCTTCCGCAAGTGTGAACCTGTTTGTATAAAGCGCACTTCCCACAACAACTCCCACAGCACCCGTGTTTCTGAGCGCAAGGATGTCCTTGAGACTTGTGACCCCGCCTGATGCAATAACAGGGATGCCTACAGATTCAACAAGCTTGCGGGTGGGTTTGGGATCTACTCCCTGCATCAGTCCTTCGGTATCTATATTGGTGAACAGGATGCTTCCTGCACCAAGTTCTTCGAATTTCGTCCCCATATCAACAGGTGTGAACTGCGATTCCTCTGTCCAGCCCTTGATGGAGACCTTCCCGTTCTTTGCATCCAGTGCCACATTTATGTGATCGCTTCCAAAGGAATCAGCGAGTTTTCTGACAAGTTCCGGATTTTGAATTGCCGCAGTACTGAGGATCACCCTGTCGACCCCGATTTTAAGAAGTGCAGCAGCATCCTCAAACGAGCGAATCCCGCCACCCACCTGGATTGAAACCCCTAGAGGTTTGCATTTCCGTACGATCTTCTCGATTATTGGGGCGTTACTGCGAGTTCCTTTGATAGCGCCGTCAAGGTCGATCAAATGGAGTGTTTTTGCACCTTGGGCCACCCAGTCAAGTGCAACGCCTACTGGGTCGTCGATGGACACAAGTTCGCTTCCCGGTACCCCCTGTACCAGCTGGATGCATTTTCCGTCTTTCATATCGACTGCAGGAATCACTTTAAAAACCATAATCTCACCCTAGGGTATCATGCGCTCGATGGGCACCACTAATATGTCGCGAGCACCAACGCTTTTAAGCTTGTTCACAATTGCAAATGTCTCATCGCTATCCACAACCGCATGTACAGCAAGTATCGAGGTGTTCGATTCGACTTTCATAACCGTGGGACCTGCAAGCCCGGGAAGTACCCGTTTAACGTCTTCAAGTGATTCTTCAGGTACATTCATCATTAGGTAGCGTTTGCCCTTTGCGTGTAAAACGCTCTCAATGGCGGTCTTTATGTCATGGATTTTTTCATTTTTCACGGCACTTTCACGGTTTGCGATGATGTATACGGATGATGAAAATACTTTCTCGACCATTTTCAAATGGTTCGTAACAAGAGTTGTGCCGGAACTTGATATGTCAACGATTGCATCCGCAATCCCGACGTGCGGTGTAATCTCGCATGCACCGCTTACTTTTATGATCTCGACATTCACTCCAAGATTTTCAAAATATCGCTTTGTGATGTTCGGGAATTCGGTTGCAATACGCATGCTTTCCAGTTCCTTTGCTGAGTTGATCGACGAATCCTCGGGAACTGCAAGCACAAGGTTCGCGCCTCCGAATTTAAGGTCCAGCATCACTTCAACATCAGCGCCGGTTTCTGATATAAGGTCCAGTCCTGTAACTCCTACGTCTGCAGCCCCATCCTGCACGTATTCCGGAATGTCGGCAGCCCTTGCGAAGAGAATGGTAATTTCAGGGTCTGTGGTTTTTGCATAAAGTTTTCTGGTTGCACCTTCAAGTACTGGAAGTCCTGCTTCTTTGAACAGGTTCACGGCGGGGTCGTGCAAACGCCCTTTGTTGGGTATTGCAATGCGTATCATGGTGTGATTCCTCTTATAACTAAAATGATATCTATCAGACTCAAGTAAATATATTTGCAGAACACATCTATGGCATATAGACCTCACGCTGACAGATTGTGGATTTTAAGATATTTGATCCATGTTGTATTGGTATTATCTTTGAGAATATTACAGGCAGTAATTAATTATATGGAAAATATTAAATATGGGTAGTAATTTAAGTAAATATTAATATACAATCCCAAATTTCAAGTATTTATTAAACTGGAAAAGTTAGTTCCAAATAGAGGATACGTATGATGCGAAATATCAAAGTCGAAAAACTTGTGCAGACTCCAGTAGAAAAACAGCAGATCGAACTTGTCGAGCGAAAAGGTGTGGGTCACCCTGACAGCATCTCGGACGGTCTGGCAGAGGCTGTTAGCCGTGCACTTTGCAAGGAATACATAAAAAAATGCGGAGTAGTGCTTCACCATAATACGGATGAAACCCAGATAGTAGCAGGCAGGTCGCACCCTGAATTTGGTGGGGGGGAGGTCATAAAACCAATCTACACCATGCTTGTGGGCAGGGCTACCAAGGAATTTGATGGTGTGGAGATACCTGCTGAGGCTGTGGCACTCGTGGCTGCCCGTGAATATGTCAGGAATACAATTGCAGATATCGACCTTGAAAGGGACATGATCATCGACTGCAAGCTTGGGACCGGTTCTTCGGACCTGCGGGATGTTTTTAACAGGGAAAGGGTGCCAATCGCAAATGACACGTCCTTCGGTGTGGGTCACGCAGCGTTTTCCGAACTTGAGCAGATCGTGTACAACACAGAGCGAATGCTTATCACAGACCTTAAGAAAAAGATCCCTGGCATTGGCGAGGATATCAAGGTCATGGGTCTTCGCGACACGGACGACATAACGCTTACTGTTTGTAGTGGCATGGTTGGTAGACACATTGACGACCTTGACCATTATGTGAGCAATATGGAAGAGATGCAGGATTACATTGTCGATCTTGCCGGGAAGTATACTGACAGGAATGTCGTTGCACGGGTCAATGCCGCGGATGACATCGAAAAAGGTTCCGTGTTCATGACAGTGACCGGAACATCGGCAGAGATGGGCGACGATGGTTCTGTGGGACGTGGCAACCGTTGCAATGGCCTGATCACGCCGAACCGCCCCATGAGCATGGAAGCAACCAGTGGAAAGAACCCGATCAACCACATCGGTAAGATATATAATCTCCTCTCAACCCAGATGGCAAAGGATATAGCCAGTGCTCTGTCAGAGGTTGAGGAGGTGTATGTGAGGATACTTTCACAGATCGGTCAGCCAATAGACCAGCCTCTTGTTGCAAGCGCACAGGTAATCCCACAGGAGGGTGCTAACTTTGCGAGCATTCATTCAGAAGTAGAGTCGGTTATCGATGACTGGCTTGCCAATATCACCAAGATTACTGATATGGTGATTAAAGGCGATTTGGATACGTTTTGATTGATACAAAAGAACAGAAGATGGTAGATTTTTATCATCATCTGTTCCCTTGTCTATTTTTCAAACTTTCACGGCGAAAAGGATAAGTATTATTGTGCGTATGAGTGTGGGTACATCGTTTGGGCAATGCGCCTGAATACGATATACTTGGATCTGACAATTGACCCGCCTTAACTCAGTGGTAGAGTGCGCGGCTGTAGTATGGTTCATGCGGTAATCACCGCACATACCGCGCAGGCACCGCGATGTCCCCGGTTCGAGTCTGGGAGGCGGGACCTGATCCAACAAAAGGCTTAAATGCAAAAACACGCATTATGGTGTGCTCGTAAAAGCGTGTGTTCGGATAGTGTAGTGGCCTATCATGGAGCCCTGTCGAGGCTCCGACTCGGGTTCGAATCCCGGTCCGAACGTCAACGGTATTCACCATAATTTCTACGTTTGATTAGCTATGGCACTATTGATGCGTAGCACTGTGTTGCAAGGGTGGTGAGTTTAACTTTTAGCCGAGAAGTTCTCTTTCGTAAGATAGGGGATGAGAGGCGTAATATCCTAACACAACATTAGTATGTTCTCTATTTACCATGAAAGTGCCCAAAAATGATGACAACATTTGTTGATCTATTAT